>JANNGC010000503.1:0-12715 GCA_031380445.1 Pedosphaera sp. | reverse complement strand
CGGGTGAGAACGACAACTACACGACGCTGGAGGATCAGGCGCTTGTCGTTTCCGTCCCTGGTGTCCTTGCCAACGACTCTGACCCCGACGGCGACGCGCTCACGGCGGTGCTCGTGAACAACGTGTCGTACGGCACGCTGGTCTTGCACACGGACGGCTCCTTCACCTACGCGCCCGCCGCGAATTACTTTGGCTCCGACAGTTTCATCTACGTCGCGAATGACGGGCTGACGAATTCCGCGCCCGTGGTCGTGAGCCTCACGGTCACGCCGGTGAACGATGCGCCGAGTTTTAGCGCAGGTTCCAGCCAGCGCGTGAACTTCAACGTCGGCGCGCAGACGGTGGCGAACTGGGCTTCGAGCCTCAGCGGCGGACCGGCCAACGAATCCGCACAGGCCGTTCACTTTGAACTCGCGAACAACAACCCCGCGCTCTTCGCCGTCCAGCCCGCGATCAGCGCCGCTGGCGCGCTCAGTTACACGCCGATCGGCACGGGCTACGGTGTGGCGACGCTCACGGTGGTTTTGAAAGATGACGGCGGCACGGCCAATGCCGGTTCCGACACGTCCGTGGAAAAGACTTTCTCCATCACGCTGAACGGCCCGCCGGTCATCAGCATCATCAACCCGACGAACAGCACGAGCCTGGTGGGGACGAACAACATCACCGTCATCGCGCAGGCCAGCGACCCGGACAGCGTGATCACGAACGTGACGATCTTTGACGGCACGAATGTTCTCAGCAGCGGCACGAACACGCCCTACTTCGCCGCGCTCCTCAATGCGACGTTCGGCACGCACGCCTTCCGCGCCGAGGCCGTGGACGACCTCGGCCTGCGCGCCACTTCGAGTATCGTGACCGTGACGGTGACGCAGACGCCGCCCGTGACCGCGCTGGGGCCGATTTTGTTGAACCACCAGAACGGGTTGTTCGAGCAGTTCGTCCGCATCGCGAATCCCACGCCGCAGTCGTTCCCGAACGGCGTGCGCCTGACCATCAAGGGACTCGACACCACGAACCGCGTGTATAACGCGACCGGCACGAACGGCGGCTTCCCCTTCATCGAGGTCCTCACGCCTCTGCCCTCGCAGGGCTACCTCGATGTGCTGGTGCAATACTACGTTCCGAATCCGCGCACCGTGCCGAACCCGCAGCTCGTGGCCGAGCCGCGCCCCTTCACCGTGCCGGTGGCCGGAGCGCCGACGCTCGTCGTGGCCGGGCAGAGCAGCAACGCGCTCACGCTGCGCTTCAGCAGCGTGGCGGGACGGCTCTACTACTTGCAGTCCTCGGAAGATTTCACGACGTGGAGCGCGGTGCCGGGATTGATCCAAGGCACGGGCGGCGTGATCCAATGCACTCCGAACGCGGGCGAGAGCAAAAAATTCTTCCGCGTGCTGCTGCTGCCGTAGGCTCCCGGCGCGCGGACTTTCCAGTCCGCAGCAAGCCGCTGACTGAGGAGGCTCAAGAACTTGCCGACACCTTGCGTCGTTCGTGGCTCGCTGCGGACTGGAAAGTCCGCGCGCCGGGGCCGCACTACTTCCCCGCCTTCGCCCACATACCGAGCCGTTTTGACTTCGCCTCGGCTTCGAGCGACTGGAGTTTCGCCATGTGCTCTTTCGCGGGCTTGCCGTCGGGGAGAATGGCCACGGTGCCTTTCGCGCGCGCCCAGCCGTAGCTCACGAGCAGTTCGCCGAGGTTGCGCCCGCCCACGTCAATCTGCGCGTAGTAGCGCGGCAAACGGCTGCGGCCCTGCGCGTTCTGCCAGCGCGTGGTCACGTTGCAACCGCGCGCCAGCCACGCGGCGGCAAATTTTTTCGCCCCTTCGCTGCCCTTGATGATCTCCGCCTCGCTCACGCCGAAATACGCGGCCTGTTCGGTCACGCGCTCCTTGATTGAAGTGTCCGTCTCCGGCGCGTCCGTGAAGTAGAGGCGGAAGATGAACTGCCGCTGGTCGCCAGTCATCATGTGGAAGCTGTCGCCATCGCGATGCTCCGCCGCGAGCAACTGGCAGCCCGGCAGTGTGAACCATTTCAACGCCGGCTTCTTCGCCGCCGCCTGTCCGTCCGGCGCGCCGGCAAAGATCAACGCGCTGAGGATTGAAAAAATGATCGGGTGAAAACGCACTGCGACGCGCAAGTTGCCAGCGAATGGATCCGTTGCAAAGAACGGATCAGCCCAGCCAGCCCAGCGGCGCGCGGTAGCAGCGGAAGAGCAGGCCCAGCACGCGCATCATCACCACCAGCAGATAGAGCGAGACGAAGCCCATGACCACTTCGGGCAGGAAGGGAACGTCCACCAGCATCATTCCAAAATGTCCGCCAACCCGCACCGCGACCAGCAAGCTCACCACCAGCAGCGTCACCACGTAGGGCAGAAACACACGAAACATCGAAGGCACCACGATGTGCGGACTGAGCGCCACAAAACTGTCCGACACGCACACGGCCAGCAGCGCCATGGGAAAATAAATTGCGCCGAAAAGAAGGGTCACGACGATGGCGACCATCAGCATTGGTCCCTCCAGGCTGCTCTTGAAAAAGAAGAACACCGTCAGGGCTGGCACAAACGACGCCAACCACGTCCCCATGAAGAGCAGATACGGCAGGATGATGTCCGACCACCATTCGCCGAACTCGGGGAAGTCCGGCATCTCGTCCTCGCCCTGCGCAGTGAAGGCCACGATGCGCTGCATGTAGGCGAAGAGGTAGCCGGTGCTGATGATTTTGATGAGCCACGACCAACTCGCGAGAAATTCCAAAAACAGAAACACCACCGCCCCGAGGACAAGCAGGATGATGCCCTTGCTCTTGAACGGATAGCCGAACGTCCCCGGCAGCAGCCGGTAAAAATTCGGTTCTTCATACATCACCGGGCGAAGCGCCGCGATGGACTCCTGCGCCGTGTGCGCCACGACCGGCGCGGCGGCGGTCTCCACGGTCTGGACGTGCTGGACGACATTCACACGCAGTCCGGTGGGGCGCGGCGCGGCGGTCTCCGGCGCTTCGAGCAGATATTCCACGACGCCGAAACGCAGCCGCTGGCCGTGCGCGAGCGGTTGTTGCTGCACCGGCAGGTCGTCAATGAACGTGCCGTTCGTCGAGCCGAGATCGCGCACGGAAATCGCGCCATCGTTCCACACGATCTCGCAGTGGCGGCTGGAGACGGAGCCGTGCGGGATGACGTGGTGATTGCCTTCGGCACGCCCCACGAGATTGATGCCGGGACGCAACGGGAGACGGCTGATGGAGGCTTCCGAATTGTTGGCGATGAGCGTGGCCATAGGCGAAGCGAGGCGACGATAGCGAAATTCATCCGGCTGGCAATGCGATTGCTCGTCAGGATTCCCGAAAGGTTTGCACCATGAACACGACACGACGTTGGCAGGTTTCTGGACACGGCCCGCTGAAATTGGGACAGCGCGCCGCGCGCGGCTTTACCTTGGTGGAAATCATGATCGTGGTCGCGATCATTGCCTTGCTCGCCGTCATCGCTATTCCGAATTTTCTCAAGGCCCGCAATTCCGCCCGCGTGAAAGCCTGCATGAGCAACCTGCGCGTGATGAACACCGCCAAGACGCAATGGGCGTTTGATTACAAGCAGGCCACGACCGCACGCCCACTCAGCACCGACCTCGCCCCATACCTGCGTGACGAAAGGCTGCCCGACTGTCCGGCCAACGGCACCTATCGCATCCGCAGCCTCTCTCGTCAGCCGAACTGCAGCTTCTGGCCCGAAGGCCACACCCTCGCGAACCTCGACGGCGACGACGATCCGGACGCGGATTGAACCTGGCGGCGCTCCACCCGCCGCGCTTTCTTCCCAATTCTTTTGGCCAGCGTCCGTCTCTCTCCAAGGCCACGAAAAAAGCCCCGCGACTTCGCGGGGCTTGAAAAATCTGCGGCGAATTACTACTTCTTCGCCGTGGCGGTCACTGGCTTGGCCTTTTCCTTCACCAGCGTCGCACCCTTGCCGATGCGCTTGCGCAGGTAGGTGAGCTTGGCGCGGCGGACACTGCCGGTGCGCTCGACTTCCACCTTGTCAACACGCGGGGAGTGCGTGGGGAAAATACGCTCGACGCCTTCGCCGTAGCTGATGCGGCGGACGGTGAACATCTCGTTCAGCCCGTGCCCGCGCCGCCCGATGACGACGCCCGCGAAAATCTGGATGCGTTCCTTCTCGCCTTCCACCACCTTGGTGTGGACGCGCACGCTGTCGCCAATGGCGAACTTCACCGCTTCCTTGCGGTACTGTTCCTTCTCAATTTTATCCAATATTGCCTGGTTCATAAATATTTCTCTTTCTGCGCGGTGCTTTCCGCGCCGCAAATTCAGTTCAACAAATCTGGTCTCCGCTCTTTCGTCCGTTGCCGCGCTTGCTCGCGCCGCCACTTCTCAATCTCCGCGTGGTTTCCCGACATCAAAATGTCCGGCACCTTCATCCCGCGAAACTCCGCCGGCCGCGTGTAGTGCGGATACTCCAGCAGTCCATGACTGAAAGACTCGTCGTTCGTGCTCTCGTCATCACCCAGCACACCGGGGAGGAGCCGCGTCACTGCGTCAATCACCACCATCGTCGGCAGCCCGCCGTTTGTCAGCACGTAGTCGCCAATCGAAAGTTCGTCGTGCGTCACCGTGCGGATTCGCTCGTCGAATCCCTCGTAGCTGCCGCAGAGGAATAGCAAATGTTCCTGCGTCGCCAGCTCGCGCGCGATGGCTTGCGTGAAGGGGCGCCCCGTCGGGGCCATCATCAGCACGCGGGTCTTTTCCCCCGCCAACGCTTCCACGGCTTCAAAGATCGGTTCCGGTTTCAGAACCATTCCGGGTCCGCCGCCGAATGGACGGTCATCCACCGTCTTGTGCCGGTCATGCGTCCAGTCACGCAGATTCCGAATCTGCAAATCGAGCAACCCTGCTTTCCGCGCCCGCGCCACCATGCTCACATCGAGCGGTCCCGCAAACATTTCGGGGAACAGCGTGAGCACGTCGATTTTCATGCTCGACGCGCGCCGGCTAACCAGCGGGGCTGGGAGCCGGACTGGGCGCGGGACTTGACGGACTTGAGTCCACCACTTCCAACATGCAGCGCGTGCCTTTGCGCGCGCTGCCCGCCTGCAAGAGCGAGCGGATGGCGTTGATAGTCACGCCCTGCTTGCCGATGATGCGCCCCATGTCCTCGGGACTGACGCGCACTTCGTAAATGGTCATCCCGTTTTTTTCCACAGGCGTGATCGTCACCGCGTCGGGCTGCACGACGAGGCTCTTCACCACGAATTCAAGAAACGCTTGCATGGCGCTTCGGACAAAAACTAGGCCGCGACCGGAGCGGCCTTCTGGGCCTTCTTGATGAAGCTGCGCACGGTGTCGCTGGGCTGGGCGCCCTTGCTCATCCAATGCTCCGCGCGATCAAGTTTGATGGTGAAGTTGGTGTCCTTCTTGAGCGGCTGGTAGGTGCCGATCTCTTCAATGAACTTGCCGTCGCGAGGACTGCGATTGTCCGCGACCACGATGCGATAGACCGGCGTGTTGGTCGTGCCGACCCGTTTCATGCGAATTCGAACTGCCATAAATTTTCTTAGCTTTTGCGCGGCCAAATCGGACCGCAATTTTTCACTTCCAGAAAAAGGAGGCAGAACCTAGACACGCCGCAGGGCCATTGCAAGCACCCATTTCGGTTGAACGGTTGCCCTGAGGTTGGGCGTAAATCCCAAGGCGGGGACGGTGCGAACACTTCTTGGTGGCATGTTTTTTCGGCGGAGCGCCGGACAGCCGATGGAGATGGAAGGAATCATCACCACCGTTTTGCCGGATAACATGTTGTTTCTTGTGGTGCCCGACAACAAACACGCCGTGCTCGCCCGCATCTCGGGCAAGATGCGGAAGAATTTCGTGCGCCCGACCATCGGCGGCCGCGTGCGGTTGGAGATGGCGCCGTATGATTTGACCGAGCCGCGAATTATTTGCCGGCGGCGATCTGTCGCAGGTGAGGCAGGACGCCAGACTGCTTGCGGACTATTTGTAACCGCCTTTGAATTTCTTCCGCGCCTCTGCGGAAAGTTTGTTCGTCGGCCCCAGCATAAACTCGTCGCCGTTGCGCCACGGCTTGGCTTCGCCGTTCAAACCCAGATTGCGCGGCAGGAGTTCGATGATGTGTCCGAAACAATCCAGCGCCACGCTGCCGGGCTGCGACATCAGATCATCGTAAGTCACGCGCCCGAATGGGACGGGCAGCTTGGGCTTGAGGAAGGCCACGGAGCCGACCGCGTTGGTGCCGAGCGATTCGCCCACGAATCGCACGGTGATGTTGGAAAGACCGAACGCGTCCTGCCGGATGATCAGTTGCGGCACACCGGCGGCATTGGTGCCGAACGCGATCTGCCACGGTCCCTGTCCCGTCTGCCAGCGAGTCATCCATGACCAAGCCAGCAGGTAAAAAACCAGTGCGCTCACGAAGGTGAGGGTGGCGGATTTCCAAGTGACACCGGGCGATTTCATCAAGGTGCGAAGCATTCGCCGCGCGCGAAAACGGTGTCAAGGAACCGCTCGAAAACGGGCTGCGACCACGGCGGAAATTTTTGTGGTGTTCTCACTTTCGTTTGATACATTCGCCCACTCTAAATTTTGGGGAGATGAGTTTTCCCGCGAATTTCGGGACGAAACACACATTTTTCAGTCGTGAGCACTAAGAAAAGCAGCGCCAAAAAAAGCCCGGCCAAGCCCAGCGCGAAGCCGAAAGCGAAGGCTCCTGCCGTGAAGGCATCCGCGAAGCCGGCGACCAAACCCGCACCCAAGCCGGCCCCGAAACCCGTGGCCAAAGCGGTCGCTAAAGTGATCGCCAAGCCCGCTCCGAAACCGCCTCTGAAACGATTGGCTCCGGCGAAAACTACCGCTGCTTCTATTCTTGGACATCCTGTTGCCAAGCCCACGATCATGGCTCGTAACGGCTCCGGCCCGGTCAAGGTCAAGCCGGAGTGGCACAAATATTACACCACGCTCTTAGATTTGCGGGAGCGTCTTGTGGCGCAGATGACCGGACTCGCCAAGGAATCCGCCGAGGAAATGGCCGGCTACAGCCTGCACATGGCCGATTCTGGCACGGACAATTTCGACCGCGACTTCGCCCTCAGCCTGCTCTCGTCCGACCAGGATGCGATGTATGAAATCGAGGAGGCCCTCAAACGTATCGAGCGCAACACGTTCGGCGTGTGCGAGTTGACCACGAAAGCCATTCCGAAAGCCCGGCTCGAAGCGATTCCTTGGACGCGCTTTACCGTCGAGGCCCAAGCCCAGCTTGAGCGCGACGGCGCGCTCCGCCAGCGCCGCCTCGGTGCGCTCGGCAGCGTGGACAGCGTCGGCGGTTCCGATGTCGAGTCCGGCGGAGACGAGGAAGAACCGGAAGAGAAAGCCAAGGAAAAGGAATAATTTATGGCCCGCGAAATCATCACCATCGAATGCTCAGAGGCGCGCAAAGAAGGAAAATCTCCTTCGCGCTACACCACGACCCGCAACAAGAAATTGAAGCCGGAGAAACTGGAACTCAAAAAGTACAACCCGTTTCTGCGCCGCCACACCCTTCACAAGGAAGTGAAATAATCCTATGCCACGCAAAACCAACACGGACAAAAAGCGCGACGGCGCGCGCTCCACGGAACGCCGCACGCCGCGTCCGAAGCCAAAAATTGACTTCACGCTCGACGCGCTCGATTTCAAGAACACCAACTTGCTCCGCACGTTCGTCACGGACCAGGGCCGCATCCTGCCGCGCAAATACACCGGACTGCCCGCGCATTATCAGCGCCGGCTCAACTCGGCCATCAAGCGCGCGCGCCAGATGTTGCTGATGAAGTAGTCCGCCGGAGCGCATCACTTGATGTGATGAAAACTCCCGCCTGGAAAATGTCACGCCGCCGGTTTCTCGGCGGCGTTTCCATGGCCGCCGTCGGCACCTTCGGCTACGCGCGCTTCTTCGAGGCCGAGCGGTTGCAGGTCAGTCATCACACCGTGCCGCTCGCGGGCGGCGCGCGGCGTCCGCTGAAACTGCTGCATCTCTCCGACCTGCACGCCTCGGGCGTCGTTGGCCTGGACTACATCGAGTCGGCGATGGACCGCGCGCTGGCGTGGCGGCCGGAGGTGATTTGCCTCACCGGCGATTTCATCACCCAACGGTTCGAGCACGCGACGGACTACGCGCGCATTCTCAAAAAACTTTCCGACACCGCGCCGTGCTTCGCCACCCTCGGCAATCACGACGGCGGAAAATGGGCGGGTGAAAACGGCGGCCACGCGGACGTTGCCTGGATCAGCGCAGTCTTGCGCGACAGCACAATCACTTTGCTGCACAACACCGCCATGCGCTGGTCGGTGGGCGAATGGACACTGCAATTCGTCGGCGTGGGCGATACGTGGGCGGAGAATTTTGATCCTGAGCAAGCCTTCCGCGCCACGTCCGCCAGCGACCAGCAGCCCGCGATTCTTCTCTCGCACAATCCCGACACGAAGGATGCGCTGGCCGCGCACCGCTGGAACCTGATGCTCTCCGGCCACACGCATGGCGGACAGTTGCGCGTGCCGTGGCTGGGCGCGACGCCGTTTGCGCCGGTGCGCGACCAGCGGTTCGTCGCGGGACTGCATCGCTGGAACGAACGGTGGATTCATGTCACGAAAGGCATCGGCAGCGTCTTTGGCGTGCGTATCAACTGCCCGCCCGAGATCAGTTGTCTCACCCTCGCCTGACATGCCGAGTGGAACAGTCATCGCCAACGGTGCGAGCGTGAGCGGCGAATTTCCCTGCCCGCTCGAAGCATTTCTTCGCGAGCAAAATCTGCTGCCGCGCAGCGTGGTCGTGGAGCACAACGGCGAGGCCGTCGCGCCCTCGGAGTTTGCGCAGCGCGAAGTGCGCGCGGGCGACCATCTGGAAATCGTCCGCATCGTCGCGGGCGGCTGAACGCGTAGTGGGGCAGCCGTCCCGGCTGCCATTCGTCCACTGGCCGTCTCGGTGGTGTTGCTGTTTTCCTCCAGCCGGGACGCCCCAAGGACGACGGCAGGCGAGACGCCTGCCCCACTGTTTGAAATGCCGAGTGACAGCCCCGCCCCGCCTCGCTAAGTTCCATGCCCGTGAGAAAAATGTTTCGCTCTATTTTCCGTTCGCTCTCCGTCAGCGCGCTTTTGCTCGCGCTGATTATCACCGGCTGCGCCAAACGTCGCAGCACGCTCGATCCTTCGTTCACCGTGCGCCCTGCTCCGCCGCAGGCCAGCGTTCCGGCCAGCGCGCAGACGGGCGTGCAGCCGAACGTCCCCGCCGCGCCGCTGCTCACGTCGGTCAGTTCGCCCGTGGGCCGCATCACCTCCGTGAACCAGCAGGTGATGATTGCCGTCGTCACGTTCCCCGTGGGCCAGGTGCCGGCGGCGGGCGGACGCTACTCGGTCTTCCGCGCCGGACAGAAAGTTGGCGAATTGAAAATGTCCGAAGAAGCCGCCGATACATTGCGCGTCGCCGACATCACCAGCGGCGCGCTGCAAGTGGACGACGAAGTGCGGACGCCGTAGTGGGCCAACCGCCCCCGCTTGCAGAACACCAAGCGGGGGCGCTTGGTGGACTAAAGACAGGCGGGGGCGCCTGTCCCACTAACGCCAACAGCGACTGTAAAATCTCGGTGACGGCGCAAGTGGTGCGAATCCTTCGCCCGCGCGCCGCGTCAGAAAATACCATGTGGAAACGTGCGATCATTCTGCTGGCTCTGATTGTCTCGCTGGCGCCCTTGCGCGCGGCGAACAAGTCGGACGCGTCCGAACCCTTCTTCAACGAAGGCCGCGTTCACACTCTCCAGATCGAAGTTCCCGCTGCGAGCCTGTCCGCGTTCAAACTCGGCCAGCGCGATTACGTCCGCGCCACCGTGCGCGACGGCACCACCACTTGGCGCGACGTAGGCGTGCGGCTGAAAGGCCACTCGACGTTCCAGCCGATTGATCGTAAGCCGGGGCTGTCGCTCAAGTTCAACGAGTTCACGAGCGGCCAGGAATTTCACGGCCTGAGCAAAGTGAACTTGAACAACTGTCTGCAAGACCCGAGCTACATGCGCGAGGTGCTGGCCGCGCAGTTGTTTCACGACGCCGACCTGCCCGCCGCGCGCGTGGCCAGCGTGCGCGTGCAACTGAACGGGCGCGAACTGGGCTTCTACAATCTCGTCGAAGGCGTGAACAAGAGCTTCCTCAAGCGAGAGTTCGGCTTCGCGGGCGGCAATCTTTACGAAGGCGAGACGAAGGACATTGACCAGCATCTCGATCAGGAAAATGGCGATGACGTTTCGCAAAAAGATTTGTTGGCGCTCGTCGCCGCCGCGCGCGCCCCGCGCGCCGACCGCCTGATGAAAATCAGCGCCGTGCTCGACGTGGATCAGTTCGCGCGCTATCTCGCGCTGGAGATGCTGCTCGGCAGCGTGGACGGCTACGCCTTCACCAAGAACAACTACCGCGTGTATCACCAGCCCAAGACAGGGCGGATGCTCTTCATGCCGCACGGGCTGGACGCGACCTTTGGCAAGACCGTCGTCACGCCGCCGCAAGACAGCCTGCTCGTGAAGGCTTTGTGGGAGTTGCCGGAGTTTGAAAAAAACTACCGCGCGAGCCTGCAAGAACTGGAGGCCAAAGTGTGGCTGGTGGAGACACTGACCAACCGTCTCGGCGCGCTCGCGCAGAAACTTGTTGCCGCCGCGCCTGACCGCGCCACCGCCACGCAGATCGAAGATGAGGCGCGCAAGCTGCGCGTGCAGATCGTGCAGCAACCGGAGTTGATCGCGGCGGAATTGCAGCGGGCCGGGATGGAAAATTAATCAGTAACCAGTAATCGGTGAGTCCGTGCGGGCTTATGTGAACAACGGCCGATACGGCGACTGAATACTGAATACTGACTCACTGATTACTTCTTCACTGGCTCACTTCCACACCCTCCGCCGCGAGCAGGCGCAGCTTCCAATCCAGCCCGCCGGAGAAACCGCCAAGGTGGACATTCGCCGCCAGCACGCGATGACACGGGACGAGCAACGGAACCGGATTCGCCCCGCACGCGCCGCCCACGGCGCGCACGGCTTTCGGCGAGCCAATCTCTTTCGCGATTTCGCCGTAGCTTTTGGTCGTGCCCATCGCGATGCCGCGCAACGCCGTCCAGACGCGCTGCCGAAATTCCGTACCGCTGCTCAGATCGATGGGCGGAAATTCCGAAGGCGGCTGGCCGCTTAACGTGTCGAGGATCGCGCGCTTCGTCAGCGCGAGCCACTTGAGATGCGCTGCGTCCCACTCGTTCAAATCCGGCTGCGGCAGCGTGGCGTAGCGGCGTGGAAATTCCAGCCGCGCCAGTCCCGCCTCCGAGAAGTGCGCGATGAAATGGCCGGCGGGCGTTTCGATGGCGACCGCCGTCAATGGACGGCCACCGGCTGGGCTTGTAGATCGAGGCATTGAAGTTCGCGTCCGTCGCGCACGTAGAGTTTGCCGTCGGCCAGCGCGGGATAGCTCCACGTCTTGCCGCACACCTGCACGCGCGCCAGCTCGGTGTATTTCTCCGGGTTGCCCGCGATGAGTACCAACTGCCCGTCGTAGGTCAGCACGAGGAGATTTTTTCCCACGGCGATGGTCGAGGCGTAGTCGGTCTGATCCTTGCCGATGCCGAAGCCGTCCTGCCGCCACTTGGTCTCGCCGGTCGCGGCGTTCACGCACGCAAAATCTTTCGTGCGAATCGGGCCGTAGGAATAGAGATGCCCGTCGAGCAGCACGGGCGTGGAAAGATTCACGGTCAACGGCTTGTTGACCCATGCCTGCGTGGCGGTGAACTGGTTGCCTTCCTTCGCAATTTTCACGCGCACCAGGCCGATGGTCTGCGAGCAGACGGTCACGGTGTCGCCGTCGAGCACGGGCGTGGCGGCGTGGCGTTTCGCGGCGGTCTTGAACGGGACGCGCCAGAGCGTCGCGCCCGTTTGCAAATCGAGTCCGGTCAACGCATCGGCGGTGAAGGCGACGAGTTGTTTCTTCCCCGCCAGCGTGCCGACGAGGAACGACGAATACGCCGCCTCATCCGCGCCGCTCTTCCAGATTTCTTTGCCGGTCAATTTGTCGAAGCACACCACGCTCGCGCTTTTTGCGCCCACCGGCACATACACGAACGCGCCCTCGACGATGCCGCTGCCGTTGTTGCCGCGCCGCGCGGCGGTGCCGTCAGCGGACTTCGTGCTGAAGTGAATGCCGTAGTTCGTGAAGTTGAAACCCCAGCGCGCCTTGCCGTCCGCGAGATTCAGGCAGCGGAACTCGCCGTTCATGGACTGAAAATAAACGCGGTCGCCGTCCACGAAGGGCGTGGTGCGCGGCCCTGCGCCCCACTCGTCGCCTTCACCGGGCGCGTAGGGTGTGGCCCAAAGTTTTTTGCCAGTCGCGGCGTCGAGGCAGTGGGCAATCTCCTGTCCTTCCTGCGTGTCGAGATAGATCAATTTGCCACCTGCGACGATGGGCGCGGAGAAGCCGGGGCCGATGGCGGTTTTCCAGACGGGCTTCAATTCCTTGGGCAAGGAGGTAACGGAAACGGCGGCGTGGCTGTCGCGATTCACCCCGCGCCACTGCGGCCTGTCGGTGGCGTATGTGGTGTGCTTGTTAATAAAATATCGCGCGATACGGGGGAATAACGCGGCGCTAACGCGACCGCACTCCAAACGCTGGCGCGTCGCAGCAAACGCCTC
>JANNGC010000499.1:0-1638 GCA_031380445.1 Pedosphaera sp. | reverse complement strand
GCAGGCGGCCGGAGGACTCAACAAACCTGCTCGGGCCAACGATAATGCTGCCGAAGACATCCAGGTCGTCCCAAATGCCGAGAGTCTTGTTGCCGGCCATCTCCAGAGTCACCGCGTTGGGATTAACCACGCCATTCAAGTAGCCGGGGATGACCTGCAAGCCGATGCTGCCATCCGACACTTCCAGGCTCGCCCCCGGATTGGACGTGCCGATGCCGACCTTGCCGTTGGTGTTGATGGTCAGGGTCGGAGAACCGTTGGCCACGTAGAAATGCAGCGGATCAGCCGAGTAGGTGCCGAACCAAGCGCCGGTGGAGTCCACATAGGTGACGAGATCGCGCACCCCATCCGAGTGAGAGATGCCGTAGGAATCCGAAGCTGTGTAGAGAGTCAGTCCGGTGCTGGTGTTCGTGGCCCCGACCGTCACGTAGCCGGCAATATCGAGGTCACCGCTGAACCGGCCATCGCCCGCCACGTCGAGCCGGACACCCGGCGTCATCGTGCCGATGCCGACGTTCCCCGTTTTGGTGATCCGCATCTTTTCCGAAGAGCCGCCGCCAAAGTTGTGGGTGTGAAAGGCGAGCAGGCCGCTGTTCGTGTTGCCCGCCGGGCCGCCAAACTCCACGCCGGAGAACCCCGAGCCGGCGGCAATGTTCGTCGGCTGAGTGGGGTGAATGATGCCGATGTAGCGCGAGTTGGTGATGTTGTAATCGCCCAAGGCAATGCCGCCGACCACGGTGGACGGCCCGCGCACGTCGAGTTGCGCCACCGGCACCGTGCCGATGCCGACGTTGGTCAGGAACCTCTGGTTGCCGTTGAAGGTGTTGCCACCGCTACGCAACGCCACGTTCGTCGAGAGCCGCGCGTCCGCCACGGTGCCGCTGGTCAGGTTCGAGGCGTTGAGCGAAGTGAGACCCGCGCCATTACCCGCGAAGGAGTTGGCCGCGTTGCTCAAGTTCACCGAACCGCTGTACGCGCCGGAGAGCGCGCCCGCCGGCAGCGTGCCCGTGACACCCGCCGCCGCCGCGCCGCCGGCAAACACCGCGTAGGGCGAAGGCGTGATTGCCTGGCGTGGAGCGAGATTCGTGTAAGCGCCGACGCTCACGCCGGGCCGCGCCGCGATTTGCAGCCAGCGGTTCACGCCATTGAACGCGCCTGCCCCGAAGTCGAGCGTCACCGTGAACAGCCCGTTGGTGATGACGAGATCGTTGAAGGTGTTGCTCGTGCCCACCGTGGCCCCGGCGGCGACGGCATCAAAGAGCGTGAAGGTCAGGTCATTGGTGCCATTGGCCGGCGCGCCCGCAATGTCGAGCCGCCCCTGGTAGGTGAAGGCGGTGCCTTGGGCATGGGCGGTGGTTGAAAACAAGGCGACCGCCAGCGCGCCGGCCACGAGAAGAAGGCATGATGTTTTGCTCATGCCAAATCATGCGGAGGTTCGCGGAAAAACGGCTCAAAAAGTTTTTGGAAAAATATTTAGACACGGATTCCACGGATTTTCACGGATGGTGGGAGGCTTCTTCTTCTCCGTGAAAATCCGTGAAATCCGTGTCTAACCCGAAAACCGGAGCTGGAACCACGGAAGACGCGGAAAACACGGAAGGAGAGGAAGAAGGCTGATTCGGGCCTGAACTTTTCCGG
>JANNGC010000490.1:0-6643 GCA_031380445.1 Pedosphaera sp. | reverse complement strand
CATGACCGCCTCCTCGGCGGTGACCGGCGTGCCGAGCAACTTCGCCACGTTGTCCGCTTCGCCGACGGAACGCAGCGGACACAGCACGACCGCGCCGTTCGTGAGCAGGTTGGACACGTCGTGCAAGGCGTCGCCAGTGAGCGTTGCGCCGAGGACGATGAGGCTGGCGTTGCGCGACGCAGCAATGGCCGCATCCGGCTTCGCCACGGTGACGCGCACTTCGCGCTGGGCCGTGTCGGGAAAGGCGCGCTTGAGATAATAGAGAAGCTGCTGCGGATCGGTCTCCACGTCGTTGCCCACGAAGACAATTTCAATCTGCTCGCGCGGCGGCGTGACGACGAAGACGCGGTTGTCGAAGTCCGCCTCGTCGCCGGTGAGTTCGATGGTTTCGGAATCAGGAGCCTTCGCCAAATCGTAGCTGCGGCTCTGCCCCGGTGGCACGTAGGCGGCGATGGGATTCGAAGCCGTGCCGCTCCAGCGCACGTTGAACTGCTCCTGCCGCGACTCGCTGGAATTAAACACGCGCACGCGCGCCGTTTCGTTGGACTGCGCGGTGATGCTGCTCGCCGCCACGATGCGTTGCAGTCCGGCGTTCGTCGGCTTCTTCGTCTTCACCGCCACGACGCTGACCTGCGTCTGCTTCGGCCATTGAAAACCCTGCAAGCCTTCCAGTCGCGCGCCGTCCTGCATGTCGGAGATCAGCACGACGCGGCGCGCGGCGGTGGGATTCTCGCGCTCGGCATCGAGCGTCTCGCTGGCGGCGAGCAGGGCGTTGCCGAGATGCGTGTTGTTCCAAGTGGGCTTGAGCGCGGTGAGCCGCGACTCGGCCATGGCCTTGCGTTCGTTCAACGACGCTTTCTTCCACTCGTCAAAATTCACAAGCGCGCGCGGCCTGCGGTCGAAGGTGAACACGGCAATTTCATCCGTCGGCGTGGCATTGCGGATGATCTCCCGCGCCTTGTCGCGCGCCTCGTCGAACAAGCTGTCGCGCCTCATGCTCGCGCTGGTGTCGAGGAGCACGACCGTGCGCGTGGTCACGCTGTTTGCCCCGGAAGCCGCCAACGGATTCCGCAGGAACGGCCGCGCAAACGCCAGCGCCAGCAGCCCCAGCACCGCACACCGCAGCAGCAGTAGGAGAATATTCTCCAGCCGGCTCTTCTTCGTGACGCGCGGCGGAGTGGGCTGAAGAAACATCAGCGAGCTGAACGGAATCTTCTCCTTTGACGTGCGCCGGATGAGGTGAAAAAGAATCGGCGCGGCAATGGCCAGCGCACCGAGAACGAAGAGAGGGGCGAGGAAGCTCATTAGTTGCCTACGTTGCGCCGCACGAATTTCCCGCGCTGCATCCGCGCGCGGAGGAAGTCAAACAGCGCCATTTCCAGCGGCTGGTTCGTGGTCAGGCGGTGATACTCCGCGCCGAGTTTGCGGCAGGCGGACTCGATGCCGGCATTGTGCGCGGTGAATTTGCGCAGGTATTCCTTCCGCGCCTGCACGGGGTCGATGTAGATCTCTTTGCCGGATTCAATGTCGAGATACAGCGCCGCCTTCTCGAAATTGAAACTCACTTCCGCCGGATCGAGAACGTGGAAGACCACGACCTCGTGCCCGCAGGCGGTCAGCGCGGCGAGGCTGGTTTCAAAACGATCCACCGTGGCGAGCAGGTCGGAGACAAGAATCATCAGCCCGCGTTTGCGTGTCAGTTCCACGGCGCGTTCGAGTGGCGAAATCAAATCCGTGGTCGTCCCTGCCGACGCTTTTTCCAGTGCGAGCATCAGATGACGCAGATGTCCCGGACGATTTCGCGCGGGCAGATAGTCGCGCACCTTTTCATCGAACGTCAGCAGGCCCACGGCATCGCCTTGCTTGGAGAGGAAGTAGGCCAGCGTCGCGGCCAGCGTGTTCGCGTAATCAGACTTCGTGTAAGCGCCCGAGCCGTAGCCCATCGAGCGGCTGGCATCCACGAGCAACTGGCAGCGCAGATTCGTCTCGTCCTCGAATTTTTTCAGGAAGTAACGGTCGCTGCGCGCGAACAATTTCCAGTCCACATATTTCGGGTCATCGCCCGGCGTGTATTGACGATACTCGGTGAACTCGACGGAGAAGCCGTGATACGGACTGCGGTGCATGCCGTTCCAAAAGCCCTGCACGACAACGCGGGCGCGCAGTTCCAGATTGCGAATCCGCATCAGGGTTTGCGGATCGACAAATGACTTCGCACTCGGCGCGCTCGGATTTTGGACGGCCATGCGCGGAAGCTACACAAGCCGGGCGCGGTTGGGTGTAAAAATTATTTTCGGCGGCGCGCGGACTTTCCAGTCCGCAGCAAGCCACGAACGGAGGGAGGCGCTAGAAAATCATCAAGCCTCTCTACTCGGCGGCTTGCTGCGGACTGGAAAGCCCGCGCGCCGGGAAATATCCGCGCTCGTCGCCGCCGGTGCGGCCAATTATTCTGCGCCCGTGAACCTCGGCCTCGAAAACAAAACGGCGCTCATTACCGGCGGCGCGGCGGGCATTGGTGCCGCTGTCGCGCGAATGCTCGCGGACGAAGGCGCGCGCGTGGTCATCGCGGATCGCGATGAAGCGGCAGGGCGGAAACTCGCCGCTGATTGCACACGACCGGAAGGCGCAATCCATTTCGTGCCCGCCGATCTCACGCACGAAGCCGACTGCCGGCGTTGTGTCGAGGAAACTGTCCGCACGTTTGGCAATCTCGACATTCTCATCCACAACGCCGGAGTGAACGACGGCGTCGGCTTGGAGCAAGCGCCCGCCGCCTTCATGGCTTCGCTCCAGAAAAATCTCTTCCACGCTTTCGCCATCACCCACTTTGCTCTGGTTGAACTGAAGAAATCGCGCGGCTCCATTGTGAACGTCGGTTCCAAAGTCTCCGTCACGGGCCAGGGCCACACCTCGGGCTACGCCGCCGCGAAAGGCGGTCTGCTGGCGTTGACGCGCGAGTGGGGCGCCGCGCTCGCGCCCGACGGCGTGCGCGTGAATGCCGTGGTCCCCGCCGAGTGCGACACGCCGCAATATCAGCGCTGGTTTGACTCGCAGCCGAATCCACGAGATGCGCGCGCCGCGATTGAGCAACTGGTTCCACTGGGCCAGCGCCTGACCACACCGGAAGAAGTTGCGTCGGCCATCGCCTTTCTCGCCAGCCCGATCGCCTCCCATGTCACCGGGCAAATTCTCTTCGTGGACGGCGGCTACACGCATCTCGACCGCGCGCTTACGCAGAGCAAGCATCAGTGGAAAACGTGATTCACCAGAACTAAGAACCCTATGCGAATTTTTCTGATGCTTCTTGGTTGCGCCGTGGCTTCTGCCCAGCTCTGCGCCGCCGAGATGACCCGGATTCTGCAAAACAATCCTGGTCTCGTGGTCGATCTCGGGGTTGGCCTTTACGCCTTTCCGCTGCCGATGGACTGGGACCACGACGGCGATCTCGATCTGCTCGTGGCGTGTCCCGACAAGCATTACAACGGCGTTTATTTTTTCGAGAATCCTTCGACCGATCGCGGCGCCATGCCCGTGTTCAAAGCAGGCAAACGTCTCGGCCCGGCGGCGGAATACATGACGCTCTCGACGGTGAACGGGCAGCCGCGCCTGCTGGTGCGCAATCGCGAGTATGCTGATTTCACCAACGGCAACTTCACGGCCACGCGCGCGATTTATCCGACCAACAAACTCGCGAACATCAAATCCATCCGTGGCAACACCTGGCGCTATGCGGACGTGGACGGCGACGGCGCGCACGATCTGCTCGTGGGTCACGATTCGTGGGATGACTTCGGCTGGTTCGGCACGGACTGGGCGCGGAAATACAATTCGCGTGGCGCGTGGACCGGCGCGCTGCCGCACGGCTGGTTTTACTGGATCAAGAACGACGGCACGGACGCCGCGCCGAAGTTCGGCCGCCCACAGCAACTCCTCGCCGGTGGCCAGCCGATGGAAGTCGTGGGCGCGCCCACGCCGAACCTCGCGGACTTCGACGGCGACGGTGATCTGGATTTGATCAGCGGCGAGTTCCTCGATGGTTTCACGTTCTTTGAAAACATCGGCACACGCACCAAACCCGACTTCGCGATTGGTGTGAAGCTGACTCAGCTCGGCCAACCGCTCGTGATGGATCTACAAATGATTGTGCCGCACGCGATTGATTGGAACGGCGACAAGCGCGTGGACCTAGTGTGCGGCGACGAGGACGGCCGTGTGGCCTTCCTCGAGAACACGGGCCTGCGCGTGAACGCCGTGCCGAATTTTTTCCCGCCACGTTACTTTCAGCAGCAGGCGGACGAGTTGAAATGCGGCGCGCTCGCCACGCCGTCGGTCTTCGATTGGGATGGGGACGGCGACGAGGACATCATCAGCGGGAACTCGGCGGGCTACTTGGAATTCATCGAGAACCTGAGCGGCCCGCGCGTGGCTGCGCCCAAGTGGGCCGCGCCGAAAAAACTTTTGGCGAATGGAAAAGTCATCCGCATCCAGGCCGGCCCGAACGGATCGATTCAGGGACCGATTGAAGCGAAGTGGGGTTACACCGTGCCGTCCGTTACGGACTGGGACGGCGACGGCCTGCCGGACATCGTGATCAATTCCATCTGGGGTCGCATCGAGTGGTTCAAGAATATTGGCACGCGCGCCACGCCGAAACTTGCTGCCGGACAAAGCATCGAAGTGGAGTGGCCGCTGGTCATACCGGCCACGCCGAAGCCGGAATGGAACTGGTGGAATCCCACGGGCCGCGAATTGGTCACACAATGGCGCACCTCTCCCGTGACCGTGGACTGGAACGGCGACGGCCTCACCGATCTCGTGATGATGGATCACGAGGGCTGGCTGTGCTTCTGGCCGCGCGTGAAACGCGACGGCAAACTCGCGCTGCTTCCCGGTCAGCGCGTGTTGTGCGACGAGCAGGGCGCACCGTTGCGTTTCAACGCCAGCAAACTCGGCGCGAGCGGACGGCGCAAACTCACCGTGGCCGACTGGGACGGCGACGGAAAACTCGACATCCTCGCCGACGGCAAGAACGCCGTCCTCTGGCGGCAAGTGGCGCAGCGCGATGGCAAGTGGCTGTTCAAGAACGAAGGCGACCTCGCGAGTGGTGACACCTCCGGCCATTCACCGACGCCCGCGACTTCCGATTGGGATGGCGATGGCAAACGGGACCTCGTGCTCGGCGCGCAGGAGGGGCATTTCTATTTCCTGAAGAATCCGGCGAGCCGGTGAACGGGTTTCGAAACCCATCGTCTCCGGACACGATGGGTGGCCAACGGGTCGCGCGTTACGCCCGCGCTTCCATCAGGTGGCTGGTCGAGAGCGCGGACCAGTCTTGCGTGAAGGGATCGGGCGAGCCTTCGCGTTGCACGGTGGCCACGGCCTGCTCGACTTCGAGAATCGCCGCGCTGCGCCACGCCGCGAGCGTCGAGGCGTCGGCGAGCTTTTGCCGCACGAGAAATTCCTCCGCCACTTTCAGGCAGTCGCGACCGAGGCCGGACTGTTTCAACTCCGGCACGATGTAGCCCGCGTCGTCGTGTTCACCGTGGCCGCAGAGGCGCAGGAGATTCGCGACGATCAGTTGCGGCCCGCCGCCCGCGCGCGCGGACTGCACGGCGCGCGTCGAGACTTCGAGGCATTCCGCGAAGTCGGTGCCGTCCATCGTATGCGCGGCCACGCCGTAGCCCGCCGCCTTGTCGGCCAGCGAGGCGCACGCGAACTGCGCCGCCGTGGGCGTGGAGTAGGCGTATTGATTGTCCGCCACGACGAGAATCAGCGGCAACTTCTCGACGGCCGCCTGGTTGAGCGCCTCGTGAAATGCGCCCGTGGAAGTCGCGCCGTCGCCGATGCAGGTCGCGCCGACAAAATCTGTTTCACCCTGAAAGCGTTTCGCGATCAATCCGCCGCTCACGACCGAGATCATCGCGCCGAGATGGCTGATCATCGGGAGCAATCCTTCGCGCGGACGGCCGCGATGCACGTTGCCATCGCGCGCACGCATCGGGCCGAGCGGCGAGCCGAGGTAGGTGCGCACGGCGTCGAGGACGGGTTCGCCGAAAGCGAGCCGCCCTGCGCCATCGCGAATGAGCGGCGCAAAAATATCGCCGCGCCGGAGATTGATGCCGACCGAAACGCTGACCGCCTCCTGGCCGCGTCCGAGGAAGACGCCGCCGTGGATTTTGCCCGCTCGATAGAGGCTGGCGAGTTTGTCGTCGAGCACACGCGCGAGGAGCATCCAGCGATACGCCTGCACGGGCGTTTCTGGCGCGGAAGATTTGGCGTTCACGGGCTGGGCCACCGTTTCAAGCATGGGCGGAATTTAGAAGGCGGCGTGCGGCGGGCGCAATCCTTCTTCCGTCACGCCGACATTCCTGTCGGGGGTGCATCTCGACCCTGTTCTTGGCTGGCTCCCTCTCCTCCCTCGGAGGGAGGAGAGGGCTGGGGAGAGGAGAGCTTTTCGACCTTGCTCGGCGGCCCCTCTCCCCGGCCCTCTCCCCACTCGTGCCTGTAAAGACCGGAGACATAGTGGACGGGTGTGCGGGGACATGGTGGACACATGGGGTGGTCATGGTTTCAAATTTTGGGAACCGGGCGGGTTTGATTTTCGCGCAGGTCCAGTTCCTTGAGCACCTGCGTGAGAAAGATG
>JANNGC010000479.1:0-3992 GCA_031380445.1 Pedosphaera sp. | reverse complement strand
GTAAATTAAATTTCCCGCGAGTGCTTGTCGAGCAGCAGGCCCCGATCACAACTCCTTCAGCCGGTAGAACTGCGCGGTGTTGGTCGTGGCGTTGGTGACGTTGAGGCTGTTGCCCACCACGCCGCGCACGCTGGTCTCGGTGTTCCAAAGCGCGGCGGGCAGGGCGCTCGCGGTCTCCAGCACGAAGGGCGCGTTGGTCGGCCAGGCGATGACGAGATTGTTCGAGGCACGCGAGAGGCGGAGCGTGGGGCGCGGTTCGTCGCCGTCGAGAATGCCGTTGAGGTTGCGATCAATTCCCGCACGCGGGCCGCTGCCGGGCGGGACGCCCATGACCATGACCGCGCCGCCGGTTTGCACGAGGCTGGTGAGTTGAGCCTTGGTCAGCGCGGGCAGGTTCGTGGTGTCGGGCCGATAATCATTCGAGGCCGCGCGGTACAGATAGCCACGCGCGTCGCCGGCGATCACGGCTTTCACCACGAGTTCGATGTTCGTCAGCTTCACCGCTTCCTGTTCGAGGAAGGCCCAGTTGCCGGCACTGAGCGCGGGGACGTTGTTCGAGCGTGCGGCGTAATTGAGTCCGACGGCGGGCGCGGTGCCGGTATCGAGGCATTGCACGAAGGCGCTGATGTTCTGCTTCTGCACCGTGTCCGGCGCGAGCGTGCCGAAGACGGGGCGCGAGAGAAACGCAAAGAGGCTGGGATCAGACCCGTCATGCACGAGTCCGAAGCCCATTACGCTTTGCGCACCGGGGGCGTTCGTGAAACGCATCTTCTGATAGGTGGCGCGGAGCTGCGGCACTTTGAAATCCTGCGGCTCCTGCAAGGCCTGCGCGGGCGTGAAGCCGCGATCCGTTCCGTGGGGCAGGGCGTGGCAGGTGTTGCAGTTCAGTTGAATGACGCCCAGCAGGGTGGCGTAGTTCGTGCCGACGTAGGCGTTGCGTCCCGCCGTGGGATTGCCGCCGCCGAACGTCGTGGGCAGCGTGCGGTTCAAGTTCTGATTTGGGTTCGACTGATAGACCATTGTGTTGATGAAGTCGCGATAGAGGTTCATGTCCGCAGCGGAGAGGACAGCACCGCCGAGCAGTCCGTCGAACGCGCCGTTGAAGTGCGTGAAGTTGGTGCGGTCGCCGCGCCAGTGCAGCGGGTCGAGTCCGGCGAGGCCGCGCAACGTCTGCGTGGTCATCGGGCCTTTCATCGGATGAAACACCACGTTCGAGACGATGCCGTTCGGCGGGAACAATGCACGCGAGCCGGAGACAGCCATCGGGTTCGTGAACAGGCTGCCGCTGGGATCGCCGAGGTCCCACGCGAGCATGTCCATCTCGCCATCAATGTGGCACGACGCGCAGGAGACGAGTCCGCCGCCGGAGAGCTTCGCGTCGTAGAGAAAGCCGCGGCCTTCGCGGATCACTTGCGGCGTCGGGTCGTGGCTGCCAATCGGAATCTCGCGCACGATGACGTTGTTCATCGGATCGATGACGGTGATGGTGTTCGAGATGCGATTGAGCACGTAGAGCGCAACTCCGGGCTTGAGCGCGAGTCCGCGTGGGCCGCGCTTGGTGCGTGGGTTCGCCACGGAGCCGGGCGCGCTGGGATTCAAGTTGAAGCGCGCGCCGATGTTGCCGGTGTCCGCGCTGACTTGCGCCACGCGGTCCGAGCCGAACGCGGCGATGTAGTAATTGCCGCCGCTCGGACCGAAGGCGATGGCCGTGGGCTGCGCGAGGGCGTTCGACTGGTTGGCGAGGTTCGGGAAATTCGTGTAGGCGAAACCGGGATTCAAATCGTAGCGCGTCACGGCACCGCTCGTGATGTTCACGCGGCTGATTTGATTCGTGACGAACCCGCCGCGAAGGACCGGCTCGAAGCGCGTGGTGTTGCGTGCGTCGGTGTTCGCCACGTAGAGATCGCCGTTGCCGGGATTGACGCCGGGCCGGATGGCGATGGCGAAATTCACCGTGCCGACGCGCGGGAAGTAGCGCGTGATGGCGAGCGTGGCGGTGTCGATCTCCACGATGTCGTTGTCGGGCATCGTGTATTTGATGGGCGCGTTCACGCCGTTGGTCCACGCGGGATCGGTGGCATCGACGATGAGGCTGACTTGAGGCGGCGGCGGGAGATTCGGATTCGTGGGCGCGGGTTGCGCAGGCGCGACCTCGAGCGGAATGAGCGTGGTGCGGTTGCCCGAGAGCGCGAAGGCGGCATAGACGCGCGTGCCGTTCGAGTTCACGCAAAGCGAGCGCGGGCTTTCACCGAACACGGGAATGTTGGTGAGGCTGGCGTGTGTCACCTGATCGAAGACCGCGATTTGATTATTGCGCCCGCAGCTCACGAAGGCACGGCCATTGGCGAACACGACGTCCGCCGGCTCGTCCTTCACGGAGAGCGTGTTGATGACGGCGTGCTGCGACACGGAGACGATGCTCACGCTGTCCGAAACTTCATTCACGACCCACGCTTCGTCGTTGCTCACGGGATTCACCGAGACGGGTTCGATCCCGACGGGGATTTCCGCGATGAGAATGGGGTTCTTCGGATTGGTGACGTCGAAGACGGAGAGGCGTCCGTCCGGCGTGTTCACGGCGAAGAGTCGCGAACCGTCGGGTGAGAGACGCACAGGCGAAGTCTGCTTGGCCTCGTAGTTGACGAAGGGCTGGGCGTGCAGCGACGTGAGCGCAGCGAGACTGAACAGCAGGCCAAGGCACGCACGGGAAAAAGTCAGTCGAGTCATAGAGTGGTGGCACCGTAGCAGGAGCGAACGGCATGTCCAAGCGCGGAACTTGGCTTGTCTGTCGGAGCCAACTCAGACAAGGTGCCGCCGCCATGAAGATCAGATTCGGCACTTAGAAATTATGTCCTCCACCCTCAAAGCCCTGCGCGCCCTCTCCGACTCCACACGCCTGCGCATCATGGCGCTGCTCGAACGCGACGAGCTGTCCGTCAACGAGTTGCAGGAGATCACCCGCATGGGCCAGTCGCGCATCTCCACGCATCTGCGGCTGTTGCAGGAGGCGACGCTGCTCCAGTCGCGGCGCGAGGGGAAGCGCACGTTCTACCGGCTGAATGAAAACGCAGACCCGTCCGCGCGCGACATCATCGCGCTGGCGGTGAAGGGCGCGCACGAATTGCCGGAGTACGAAAGCGATGGCGTGAACTTGAAACGCATCGTCGCGCGGCGGAAGCAGAAGGAGCAGGTCTTCTTCAACGAGGTCGCGGGGCGTTTCGACCGCAGCTACGGGCCGGGCCGTTCCTGGCAGGCCTTCGGACATTTGCTGCTGAGAATGTTGCCGCCGATCACCGTCGCGGACCTTGGCTCGGGCGAAGGTTTGATCAGCGAACTCCTCGCGCGCCGCTGCAAGAAAGTCATCGCCGTGGACAACTCGGAGAAGATGGTCGAGTTCGGCGCGCGCAAGGCGAAGAAGAGCGGGTTGAAGAATCTGGAATTTCGCCTCGGCAACCTGGAGAACCCGCCCATCGATCCGAACAGCGTGGACCTCGTCATTCTCAGTCAGGCGCTGCATCACGCGGAGAAGCCGGACGAGGCGCTGAAGGCCGCGTATCGGCTGCTCGTGCCGGGCGGTGAACTGATGGTGCTCGATCTCGCCAAGCACAAGTTTGCCCGCGCGCACGAACTCTACGGCGACCGCTGGCTCGGTTTTGCCGAGAGCGATTTGCATCGCTGGCTGGAGGCGGCGGGTTTCAAAAAAATCGAGATCAACATCGTGGCGAACGAGGAGCAGCCGCCGCACTTCGAGACGCTGCTGGCTTCCGCGCAGAAGTGAACAGGGCGGGCGTTTCGCGTCATGCGGGTGCATTGTTTTGTTGTCGGCGTTGCGCTGACTGAGGGTGACGGTCGGGTGGTTTGGAAATCATTTTCTAGCGCAGAGACGCAGAGGGGCAGAGGCGCAGAGAGAAAGGGAACAGAGGATCAATCTGCTCGCTCCGGGATTTGAATCTGAAACCGGTTCACCACAATTTTTCCTCCCTCTGAACCTC
>JANNGC010000478.1:0-5863 GCA_031380445.1 Pedosphaera sp. | reverse complement strand
GAAGTCGGCGATTTATGAGGAGCCATTCCAGCCGAAACTCGTGGCGTCCACTGAACTCGTGCGCGGCATCGGCGCGAGCGAGTATCCGACGCTACACGGCTACGTGAGCACGCAGCCGAAGCCGCGCGCCGAAGTGCCGCTCCACACGCACAAGGGCGACCCGCTGCTCGCGCACTGGCAGTATGGGCTGGGCCGCGCGGCCGCGTTCACCAGCGACGCGAAGCCGAAGTGGGCGCGGCAGTGGATGAACTGGGACAAGTACCGGCAATTCTGGGTGCAGACGGCGCAGTGGAGTTTGCGGCGTGTGGAGAATGCGGACTTCACGACCGAGGTGAACATCGACAAGGGCGAAGGCGTGCTGACCGTCGAGGCGCTGGATGCGAAGGGCGAATACAAAAACTTCCTGAACCTGCAAACGGTCGTCGTCAGCCCGAAAGGTGACCGGCAGATCGTGCGTTTGGAGCAGACCGGGCCGGGTCACTACGAAGCGCGTTTCCCGACGAAGGAGATTGGCGGCTACTCGCTGAACCTCATGGACATTCAGGACGGCAAGGTCGCGGGCCAGCAGTTCCTCGGCGCGAGCGTGAACTATTCGCCGGAGTTCAACGCCACGGAACCGAACCTCCACCTGCTCCAGCAGATTGCCGAGATCAGCGGCGGCAAGACGCTGCCCATTCAGCCTGCGACGCCAGAGGACAATCCGTTTCTCCACGACCGCATGAAAACTTTTCAGCCCCAGGATTTATGGGAGTGGCTGATGAAGCTGGCCATCTGTCTGTTCCCGCTCGACGTGGGTGTGCGGCGCATCCAGATCGACCGCGCGGAGTGGCTGAAGGCGACGACGAGTTTGCGGCGCTGGCTGTTCTTCTGGCGCGTGAAGCCGCGAGCGGTGGAGGCGGATGAATCGCTCGGTGCGCTGCTGGCGCGGCGCGAACAGGTGCGTTCCGTCATGCCGTCGTCGGTCACGCAGCCCGCGCCGGAGTTGTTTCAGCCGGTGCGCGCGGCGGATTTGAGCCGGAGCGATATGAGTTCCAGTCCGGTGGAGTCCGCTGCTCCCGTTGCCGCCGACGAAAGCGCGAAGAAGTCCGAGCCGCCCGTCGGCACGACCAGCCGCCTGCTCGAAGCGAAGAAGCGCGCGCAGCGGCGGAAGGAATGATGGAGCGGCGGACCGCCGAGTCCGCAGGGAGTTCCCACAGGAAAATATTCCTCACGCCAAGTCCGCGCAGGACGCAAAGGGGACAAGCCGTTTCCCCTTTGCGTCCTGCGCGGACTTGGCGTGAGGTTTTTCCAAAACAAGATGCCCCCATTCGTTCCGGCAGAGATGGCTGTCCGCCTCACCTTATCACCCAAGATGATTCGTCCACCCATCAACCTGATGCCGCAAACCCATGACTCGGGTGCATCGTTTTGAGATTAAGCTTGGGCAGAAGCCTCCGTGACAGGGCGATGTCTCCCGGCGGAAACCGCAAATAATCAGCCCTTCAGCGGGGAAAATACTTATTGTCAAAGGATGGGACACTCCGTAGAAAACCCGCACTGCACCAGACGGTGCGACAGGCAAACCGTTTTTGCCTGCGATAAAACGCATACAAAACAAAACCAAAAAACAAGCGAGGAACAGAATGACGAAAGTTAACAAATGGACATTGGGCCTGGCCGCCGTCGGGTTGGTCAGCATCCCAGCCGTCGTGCAGGCCGAAGAAAAGCCGAATCAGCTTCTGACGGCTCTCTCTTCCACCACCATCAGCGGCTACGTAGATACGTCGGCGCAGTGGACCTTGGGCAGCGGCAACGCCAATCCCCCGGGCTACAGCTACAACACCCCGGCCAAGCAGGACGGCTTCAACATCAACGTGGTGGACCTCCAGTTGGAGAAGCCCCTGGATGAAGGCACCTGGTCCGCTGGCTACAAGGCGGAACTCTGGTTCGGCCCCAACAGCGCCGGTCTCGGCAACAACTCCGGCCTCGGTGACGGCGGCAATGACGTCGCGATCAAGCAGGCCTACGTCGCGCTCCGCGCTCCCCTCGGCAACGGTCTCGACATCAAGATCGGCACCTGGGACACCATCATCGGCTACGAAGTCGCCAACTCCGGCGGCAACCCGAACTACACGCGCTCCTACGGTTACACGATGGAGCCGACGTCGCAGTCCGGCGTGCTCGCCTCCTACCAGGTCAACAAAGTTCTCGGCTTCAGCGGCGGTGTGGCGAATCTCTGGAGCGCTGGCATCGGCGGCGGTGTGGATCGTTCCCCCCGTTCCGAATCCAAGAAATCTTACCTCGGCTCCATCACCCTTACGGCTCCTGATAGCTGGGGTGATTTCGCCGGTTCTGCGTTCTACGCGGGCGTCGTGGACGGCTACAACACCAGCTTCGGCAACGACGTGACCAGCTATTACCTCGGCGTGACGCTCGCGACCCCGATCAAGGCACTCAAAGTTGGCGCCGCGTGGGATTATGTGAACGGTCACGACAACAGCTTTGCTCCTTCCAGCAATGCCACGGGTAGCACGAATGCGTTCGCCTCCGCCCTTGGGAACAGTGGCTATGCCCAATCTATCGCTCTGTATGCATCTGTACAGGCGACGGAGAAGCTGAGCTTCCACGCCCGTGGTGAATGGGTGAAATTGAGCCTTGGTGACGATGTGCTCGAAGGCGGCACCGGAGATAACACAAAAACCCAGGAAATCTGGGCTCTCACCGGCACCGTCCAATATGACCTGTGGGCCAATGTGCTGACCCGTCTTGAAGTCCGCTGGGATCACAGTTCCAGCCGCAACGGCTTCGGCGGTGACAACTTGAACAATGGTTCTGGCGAGAAGAACCAGCAGAACGAAGTCATCGTGGCGGCCAACATCATCTACAAATTCTAAGCTGATCTGATTCAGCCTCAGCCCCGTCCGGGAAACCGGGCGGGGTTTTTGTTTGGCGGTGGGAATTTTGGGGGGCGTCCGTTTTTGAATCCTGAAAGGATTCGGATAATCCAGCCCAGGGTTGCGAGGCACGAGCTACCCCGGGTCGGCGATGCCATGAGGTTATCAACCCTTACAGGGTTGGGGAAAGGTTTCTGGACGTCACCCAGGGTAGCCTCGCGGACTCGGCAACCCTGGGCTAGATGATGCAATCCTTTCAGGATTGGAAAACGGCCAGACTAAGTTGTGGTTGAAGACAAGGCCTGAAATCCGCACCCGTCACCCGACGGCGCGGGATTGACAGCGGTTAAAAAAGTCACACCGGCTCCTGCTGGCTGATGCAGTGGAACGATCCCAGTCCCCAGATCAACTCCATCGAATCCACGCCAATCACGCGGCGGTCGGGGAACTCGCGCTGGAGGATTTCCACCGCGCGCCCGTCGTTCGGATCGCGATACGTGGGCACCAGCACCAGCTCGTTCGCGATGTAGAAGTTCGCGTAGCTCGCGGGCAGGCGCTGGCCGTCGTGTTCCAGCAGGCGCGGCATCGGCAGTTCCACGACGCGCAAAAGCTGGTTGTTCTCATCGCGCAGCGTGCGGAGCCGCTGAAGATTTTCTTCGAGCGGCTCGTAATTGTCGTCCGACGGATCGTCCTCCACCACCGTGACCACCGTGTTCGGATTCACGAAGCGCGTGAGGTCGTCCACATGCCCGTCCGTGTCGTCGCCCACGATGCCGTCGCCGAGCCACAGGATGTTCGTGACGCCGAGATAGTCGCAGAGGTATTGCTCGATCTGCTGCTTGTTGAGTTCGGGATTGCGATTCGGATTCAGCAGACATGCCTCGGTGGTGATGAGCGTCCCGCAGCCGTTCACTTCCAGCGAGCCGCCTTCCATCACGATGCCCGGCGAGAAGAGCGGCAGCCCGCGCAGCTTCGCGACGTGCTGCGGGACCGCGTCGTCCAAGTCGAACGGCGGATACTTGCTGCCCCACGCGTTGTAGCCCCAGTCCACGACCGCGCGCTCGTGCTGCCCGTCCTGTTCGCGCACGACAAAGATCGGCCCGTGATCGCGGCACCACGGTTCATACGCCGGGAAGTGATGAAACGAGACGCGTTCCAACGGCACGCTGTTCTCTCGCAACAGCCCGCGCACCCACGCCTCCATCTCCGCATGCCACACGTTGATGTGAACGTCCTCGACCGTGACGAGGTGGCGGATGAGTTCCGCATACACCGGCGGCACGGTGTCGTACTTGCCGGGAAAGCTGATGCCCTCGGGACGCGGCCAAGTGAACCAGGTGCCGGCGTGCGGCTCCCATTCGGCGGGCATGCGGTAGCCGAGGGCGGCGGGTGTGAGAGCGTGCTGGGACATGGATTAAACTTGATGAAAGGCGTTTAGAAATTCTTCCCGGCTGATTCCCGCTTGGGTGCAGATCGTGCGCAAGGTTGAACCTTTGATCGTTGGATGATTGGGAAGAGTCATGGGAGTAATTCTTCCGTCAGGATTCTTCCGGGCTAGAGCGAGATGGTTGCCGGGCCGCACCAGATGAAAACCAAGAATCGCCATTGCGGCGAGAACCCGGCGTTGTGGCGCATCCACCGGAAATTTCATGCAGCAACGGACACATCTCTCAGCGTCACACTTTCAATAGGCTCGCCCAATGCGTCGGCCCCGAATGTCTCGATGTGAAATTGAATGGCTGAACGGACATCGGCCATCGCTTCTGCTTCCGTGTCACCCTGCCCCACCACGACGCCGTTTAATCCGACGGGATAAGCAACGAAGCCATCTTCGTGCTGCTCGACGACAACCTTGAATTGCTTCATGCCGGGAAACTAGAGCCGGTCTTCAATTGATTCACGCAGAAAGTTCACGCCAGCCGCTCCCCGCGCGCCGCTTCGAGCAGGCGATACCATTCGTCGCGCGAGAGATGCACCTTGTCCGCCTGCGCCGCCTCGCGGATGCGCTCCGGTTTCGCCGTGCCGATGATGGGCACGATGCGCGCCGGATGCTTGAGCAGCCACGCCAGCGCGATGATCGTGCGGCTCACACCATAGTCGCGCGCGATGTCGTCCAGCGTCTCGCGCAAGCCGATGCGCCGCGCGTGGTCCGGGCTGTTGATGTCAATGGGCAGCGTGTCCGAAAGCCGCCCGCCGGCCAGCGGACTCCAAGCCAGCGGAATGACTTTCTCCGCAAGGCACTGGTCAATGGTGCCGTCGTCGAACGGGTTGAGTTTCGCGAGACTGATTTCCACCTGGTGCACGAGGAGCGGGAAAGAACACGCGCGCTGGAGCACGGAGAATTGTTGCGGACGGAAATTGCTCACGCCGAACTCGCGCACCTTGCCCTCGTGCTTGAGCTGCGCGAACGCGCCCGCGACCTCCGCCGGTTCCATCAAGTAATCGGGCCGGTGCAGTTGATAGATGTCGATGGTCTCGACACCGAGCCGAACCAGCGATTGCTCGCACGACTTCACGATGTAATCAGCGGAGAAATCGTAGCGATACGGCGAGTCAGGATTCGGCACGCCCTTGCGCCGGATGCCGCACTTGGTGGTGATGACCACGCGCTCGCGCATCCCGGAAACTTTCTTCAGCACGTCGCCAAAAACTTTTTCCGCCGCGCCGTCCGCATACACATCCGCGTGATCGAAGAAGGTGAAACCGGCTTCGTAGGCGGCGGTCACGGCCTGCTGCGCGGAGGCTTCGCGCCCCGCGTTTGGCTCCGCGCCCTCGTGGCCGAGAATGCGCCAGCAACCGTAGGCGAGACGGCTGGCGGACATTGACTGGCTCAACAAAATGGTATCCATGCTTGGCGGGATCGTAAGCCGCGCGAAGTTGGCGGGGCAAAGAAATTTCAGCGCCGGAGCGCGGACCGCCGAGTCCGCGCGATCTAATCAACGACAGCATTGCGTCACGACGGCGGGCATGAACACGCGGACTCAGCGGTC
>JANNGC010000670.1:0-8625 GCA_031380445.1 Pedosphaera sp. | reverse complement strand
CGGCGCGGCCCGTCTCGTCAGCGAAGAGCGCGCGAACCCGGAGAACTTCACGCACATGGTCGTCGAGTTGATGACCAGCACCGCCGAGCGCCGCCGTCTCGCCACCGCGCTCGCCGACTGGCACCGCCCGAACGCCGCGCGCGACATCGCGGAAGCGGTGCTGAAGAAAATTCCAGGTGCAACGAACGGTGTCTCGCAGCGTGCCCTCGGCGTCCCGCCGGGAAGCTCAAGCTCGAAAGACGGCCCGAGTTCTTCGTCCGTTCACCAACCCGCCGAAGCGGTCTTTCTCCAGCCGCGAATCATTTCGTGAGCACGCTTTCACCTCATCAAGTCAGCACGCTCTTAAAAGGCGCGGGCCGTGGCTCGACGGTTTATCTCATTGGCATTGGTGGCTGCGGCGTGAGCGGGCTTGCCCATTTGCTGCTCGACGCCGGACATCGCGTGGTGGGTTCCGACTTGGTGGAGAATGAAGAGATTCGCCAGTTGCGTGCGCGTGGTGCGGAAATTTTCCTCGGCCACGACGGCGCGAACCTCCGCGCCGCGCAGCCGGTGCTGGTCGTGCATTCGCCCGCCGTGCGCGCGGACAATCCTGAACTGCAAGCCGCGCGTGAATTGAATTTGCCCGTCGTGCGGCGCGCCATTCTGCTCGCCGCCTTCGTCAACGAACAACGCGGCCTCTGCGTGGCGGGCATGCACGGGAAGACGACGACTTCCGCGCTGCTGACCCATGCGATGGAAAAACTTGGCGCGCAACCGAGCTACGCCATCGGTGCGATGGTGCCGCAGTTGCCCGCGCACGCGCGGTTGGTCTCGGCAGCTACGGCTGCGAAGCCGTGGTTCGTCATCGAAGCCGACGAGAGCGACGGCACGCTCCGCGAGTTTCATCCCGAGCATTCCATCGTGCTGAACGTGGACGACGAGCATCTCGACCATTTCTCCGGCCTGGATGCGGTCTGTCGCGAGTTCGAGCAGTTCGTGGCGAACACGCGCGGCCTCGTCGTCTTCTGCGCCGACGACGCGCGCGTGGTGGAGATGATGGCCGCGCGGAGTCGGGCGATTTCGTACGGATTCAATTCGCAGGCTGAATATCGAGTGGAGTCCAAGGGCGGAAAACCTTCAACCTTCAACCTTCAACCTGCAACCCACTTCACCGTCTCGCATCGCGGCGTGAATCTCGGCGACTTCTCCATCCGGCTGCTCGGCGAGAAGAACATTTCCAACGCCGTCGCGGTCATCGCGCTGTTGCATCAGCTTGGCTATCAGCCCTCGGCCGTTCGTGAGGCCATCGCGGATTTCGCAGGCGCGGCGCGGCGGCAGCAGGAGTTGTTTGCTGATGCGACGGTGCGCGTGTTCGACGACTACGGGCATCATCCGAATGAAGTTCTCGCCGTGCTGCGTGCGTTCAAGGAGACCAATCCGGGTCGGCTGGTCGTGGTGTTTCAGCCTCATCGCTACACGCGCACGAAGCATTTGATGGCGGACTTTGCCACGGCTTTTGGCGACGCGGACAAGCTGCTGCTGACGGAAGTGTATGCCGCGAGCGAGCCGGAAATTCCCGGCGCGAACAGCACGGCGCTCGCCGAAGCGATTCGCGCGCGCGGGCAAACGGTAGATTGCATTCCGGCTCTGAAAGATGTCGTTCCCGCTCTGCGCGCGCTGATGCAGCCGGGCGATCTGATTTTGTTTCTGGGCGCGGGCGACATCACGAAGGCCGCGCATGAACTGGCGAACCAATTGAAACAAGGAGCGCCGAGCATCGCTCGGCCCGAACTGACCATGAGTGCTTCCACTGACAACCAGCCGAGCGATGCTCGGCGCTCCGAAATCCTAGCCCAACTCCGGGCCGCCGTGTGCGCCGAGACCGTCGTGCGGCAGGACGAGCCGCTCGCCAAGCGCACGACGTTGCGCGTCGGTGGTTGCGCGGATTTTTTTGTGGAGCCGGTGAGCGAGGGCGATCTGGCGGCGGTGCTGAAATTGTGCAGCGCGTTGAAGCTGCCCTTCACCATTCTCGGGCGCGGCTCGAATCTGCTCATCCGCGACGGTGGCATTCGCGGCGTGGTCATTTCACTGGCGCACGAAACTTTTTCGCGCGTGCAGATTGTGGGCGAGCACCTGCACTGTGGCGCGGGCGCGAAGCTGAAGACGGTAAGCGTCGAGGCGCGGCGCGCGGGCCTGGCCGGGTTGGAATTTCTCGAAGGCATCCCCGGCAGCGTGGGCGGTGCGATGCGCATGAACGCGGGCGCGATGGGCGCGTGGATGTTCGAGGTCGTGGAGCAGATTCGCTTCATGGATTTCAGCGGCGTGGCCCACGAGCGCAAGGCCAGCGAGGTGAATGTGGAGTATCGCGGCTGTCCGCTTTTCAAGACGCACATCGCGCTCGGCGCGGTGCTGCGCGGCACGCCGTCCTCGAAGGAAGTCATTCAGGAGCGCGCGAATCAATACAACGCGAAGCGCTGGGAGACGCAGCCGGCCCAGCCGAGCGCGGGTTGCATTTTCAAGAATCCCAAGACCGTGCCGGCGGGTAAATTGATCGACGAACTCGGACTGAAGGGCACGAAGCGTGGCGGCGCGATGGTTTCGACTGTCCACGGAAATTTCATCGTGAACGACGGCGGCGCGACGGCGAAGGACGTTCTGGAGTTGATCGATTTCATCAAGCAGACGGCGAAGGCCAAGCGCGGGATCGAACTCGAAACGGAAGTGGAGATTTTGGGCGAGTAACTTTCGCCAACACGAAGCGATGCAGAAATTGAACATCACCGTGATGCTGGGCGGGCCGAGCGCCGAGCGCGAAGTCTCGCTGCGCACAGGCACGGCGGTGGCGCGGGCGTTGCGCACGTTCGGTCACGCGGTTCACGAGTCGGATCCGAAGACGCCGGACTGGACGCTGCCTGCTGGCACGGACGTGGTGTTTCTCGCCTTGCACGGGACTTATGGCGAGGACGGGACGGTGCAGCGGCAACTCGATGAACTCGGCGTGCCATACACAGGATGCGATGCGGAGGCGAGCCGTCTGGCTTTCGACAAAGTTTTGACCAAGCAGCGCTGCGTCGAGCGCGGCGTGCCGACGGCGAAGTTCGTCGTCGTGGATTCGGCGGAGACGCCGTGGCCGCGTGGTTGGCAGCCGCCCGTGGTGGTGAAGCCGGTGCGCCAGGGCTCGAGCGTGGGACTGCAATTCGTTGAGCGCGTCGCGGACTGGTCGGGCGCGTTGCGCGAGGCGCTGCGCTACGACACGCAGTTGCTGGTCGAGGAAAAAATCGAGGGCCGCGAGACGACGGTGGGAATTTTGGGCGGTGCTGCATTACCCGTGGTCGAGGTGCGCGTGAAGCAGGGCAACTTCGATTACCGCAACAAATATACGCCCGGCGCGACGGAATCTTTTTGCCCGGCGGCCTTTGATTATGCGACAACCGTTCGCATCCAGACTGCCGCTCTCGGCGCGTTCCAGGCGATTGGCGGACGCGATTATTCGCGCGTGGACGTGATGGTGCGCGCGAACGGCGATCCGGTGGTGCTCGAAGTGAACACGCTGCCGGGCATGACGGAAACGAGTTTGCTGCCGAAAGCGGCGGCGGCGGCAGGAATGAATTACGAGACGCTCTGTCAACGCATGGTCGAGCTGGCGCTCAACCGGCGGGGCGGCTTGGTGAAGACGGTGTAACGCACAGCAAGAAGCAACGGAGCGGTGGAGTGATGAGGTCACTGCGCTGCCCGTTGCGGAATGCTTGAATGGAAAGGGAGAAACCGATGCGGTTTTTCAAAAGAAAGAACCGGGCGTTTGAACGACGCCATGTCCTCGATGTGAAAGTCGCGCGCCGACAGGCCACGCGGCATCGCGTGCGCGTCGCCACCCTCGCGGCGGGCCTTTCGCTCGGCACCCTTTTCGCCATCTATTTTCTCTGGCGCGTCGGCGACTGGTCCATGACGCGCTTCATCTACGAGAACAAGGCGTTCGCGTTGAAGGAAGTTGATCTCACCACCGACGGCGTCATCGCGCCCGAACAACTGCGCCGCTGGGCGGGCGTGAAGCCGGGACAAAATTTATTCGCCCTCGATCTCACGCGCGTGAAGCGCGACATCGAACTGGTGCCGGCGATTCACCACGTCGCAGTCGAGCGCGTGTTGCCGCACACGTTGAAAGTTCGCGTGGCCGAGCGCGTGCCCATCGCGCAGATGCAGAACTACCTCGTGGACGCGGACGGCGTGGCGATGCTGCCGCTGGAATTGTTTCAACGCTCCATTCCGCCGCAGCCGGGCGAGCAGTATCCCGCCATCGTCGGATTGAGCGTCAACGAGTTGCGCGCGGGCCGCGTGATTGACTCGCCGCAAGTGCAGGCCGCGCTGCGTTTCCTCGTCGCCTTCGAACTGTCCGCGATGGCTCCGCTCGTGGACATCGCGCGCGTGGACGTGAGCGCGCCGGATGTGCTGACCGTCACCACCGCGCAGCGAAACGAAGTTACCTTCCGCACCACGGATTTTGAAAAGCAGTTGAACCGCTGGTTCCTCATCCACACGAAAGGGCAGGAGTTGTCGCGGCAGATTGAGACTTTGGATTTGTCGGTCGGAGAAAACATTCCGCTGCGCTGGCTGGAAGCCGTCGCAGTTCCTCCGACTGCGCCCAAGCCGAAGAAACCCTCTCCTTACAAAAAGAAACATGTTTGACCCTTCATCCATCATCGTTGGTCTGGAAGTCGGCACCTCGAAAGTTTGCGCCGTGGTGGGCGAGGTCGGCGCGCAAGGCGCGCTGAACATTGTGGGTGTGGGCCAGGCGCGTTCGCGCGGCGTGCGCAAAGGCGAAATCGTGGACGTCGCGCTCGCGGGCGAGGACATCCGAAACGCCGTCGTCGAGGCCGAGCAGATGGCCGACGTGGAAATCCGCAGCGTCTATCTTGGCGTGACCGGCGGGCACATCCGCGGCTTCAACAATCGCGGCGTGCATCCCGTCGTCTCGGCGGATCGAGAGATCACGCCGCAGGACGTCGAGGACGTGACCAAGAACGCGAAGGCGATCAATCTCCCGGCGGAGAACGCCGTGCTCCACGCCATCCGCCAGCACTTTCTCGTGGATGGTCAGTCCGGCATCGCGGACCCGGTCGGCATGTTGGGCGCGCGTGTGGAAGTGGACATGCACGTTGTTCACGGTGCTTTTAATCGTCTGCAAAATCCGATTCGCGCGGTGAAAGGTTTGCAGTTGGAGGTCGAAGCGATTGTCTTCAACGGCCTGGCCTCCGCGCTCGCGTTGCTCACGCCGGAACAGAAGGAACTCGGCGCGCTCGTCGTGGACATTGGCGGCGGCACGACGGAGTACGTGGTTTATGGCGGCGGCATCATCAAGCACACGGGCGTGCTGGCAGTCGGCGGTGATCACGTCTCGAACGATCTGGCTTACGGATTAAAAGTGCCGCTGGGCCGCGCGGAACAGTTGAAGATCGAATACGGCGGCGCGTTCATGGAGGACAGCGTGAAGGGCCGTAGCGTCACCTTGCCGAACGAGAACGGCCTGCCCGAACGCACCATCAATCTTGAACACCTGCGGCGCATCATGTCGGCGCGCGTGGAGGAAATTTTCCAACTCATCGAGCAGGAGCTGAACGCGCAGGGACTGCTCGATCACCTGCGCTGCGGCGTGCTGCTGTGCGGCGGCGGCTCGAACATTCCGGGCGTTCACAAGCTTTCCGAGAACGTGCTGCAACTGCCGACCACGCTCGGGCGCACGAATTCCATCAGCGGCATCAAGTCCGCGCTCGACCACGCCGAGTTTGCCACCGCCATCGGGCTGGTGAAGTACGGCAGCTTTCAGCAGAAGAAAAAGTCGGGCGGGCTGGGACTTTCCACCATCAAGCAGACGCTCACTGACTTGTTCCGCAGAGGAGGCGCATGACACCGAACGAACCCACATCCAGCAATCCGGCCGCACGCCAGTTCCGCATCAAAGTCTTCGGCGTGGGCGGCGGCGGCGGCAACGCGGTCAACCACATCGCGCAGTCGCCGTTCGAGGGCGTCGAGTTCATCGCGCTCAACACGGACGCGGCGGCGCTCGGCACGCTGAACGTGCCGACGAAACTCGTCCTCGGCGAAAAGCTCACGCGTGGCATGGGCGCGGGCGGCGATCCGGAACGCGGCCGCGCGGCGGCGGAAGAAGACGCCGCGAAACTCAAAGCACTTTGCGAAGGCGCGGACGTGGTGTTCATCGCCGCCGGCATGGGCGGTGGCACGGGCACGGGCGCTTCGCCGGTCGTGGCGCGCATCGCGAAGGAATGCGGCGCGCTGGTGCTCGGCTTGTTGGTGCTGCCCTTCGAGTGGGAAGGCAGCCGGCGCATTCGTCAGGCGAATCTCGGTTTGCACGAAATGAAGTCGGCGGCGGACGGCGTGATTTGCCTGCCGAACCAGAAACTTTTCCAACTGATCGACGAGAAGACGAGCATGGTCGAGACGTTTGCCATGACGCACGAGCTGCTCGCGCAAGGCGTGCGCGGCATCTGGCGCATGTTGATGAGGCCCGGCCTGATCAATGTGGATTTCGCCGACCTCTGCTCGGTGACGCGCGGCAAGCATTCCGAAAACTGCCTCGCGCTCGCCGAAGCGTGCGATGAGAACCGCGCGCGTGAAGTCGTGGAGAAATTGCTCAAGCATCCGCTGCTCGACGGCGGCGCGGCGCTGGCCGAGGCGACCTCGGTGCTCATCAGCATCGTGGGCGGGCCGGACATGACGATGGCGGAAGTGAACCGGATGATGGAGCAGTTGAGCCGGCAGTGCGAAGGCGCGCAGATCATCGTCGGCGCGGCCATCGAGGAAAGTTCCGCCGGAAAAATTTCCATCACGCTCGTCGCGTCCCGCCGCCCGCCGGATCAGCCCAGCACCGACGCCACGCCCACGGAATACGACCGGCAGCTTGTGGATTCCACGCCGTCTGCCGAGCGTTCGCCCGCGCGCATCGTCGCGCCCGCACCGCCCACGACGCAGGAGGCCACGGACAAGCTCATGCAGAACGGCGCGCGCGGAAAACGCAAGCTGTCGAAGCTGAAGCAGGGCCAGTTGCCGCTGGAGATTGTCTCCAAAGGCCGCTTCGAGAAAAGCGAACCGACCGTGGTGCAAGGTCAGGATCTGGACATGCCGACCTACATCCGGCGCGGGATGCCATTGAATTGAGCGGCTCACTCCAAGCAGCGAGCGGTGGGGACCGCTGGCCGAGCCTGAATAGAACCAGCGTGAACTTCTTCAAAAATCCCTCATGCACATGAAGTTCATCCCTCGAATGATTTCTCCGGCCTTCGTCCGAGGTTTGCTCCGCCTGACCTGCACAGGCGCATTCGCGTGCGGAATGGTTTCTTGCCGTGACGCCGCGAAGGAAGCCCGCCCGCCCGCCGTCGAGCAGGCGCGTTCAGTGAAAGTCGCCGCCGCCGCGCCGCGCCCGATGGAAAAATTTCTCGCCGTCTCTGGCACGCTGGCAGCGCAGGAGGAAGCGACGCTCAGTGTGAAAGTGCCGGGCCGCCTGGAGAAAATATCCGTGGACCTCGGCAGCGTGGTGAAGCGCGGCGATTTAATCGCGCAGGTCGAGCAGCGTGATTACGAACTGCGCGTCCAGCAGTCGAAAGCCGCTGTGGCCGAGGCGCGTGCCGCCGTCGGCCTGTCGCTCGAAGGCCGCGAGGAAAACACATCCGTCGAGACCATCGCCACCGTCAAGCAGGCGCGTGCGGTGCTGAATGAAGCGACGAAAAATCGCGAGCGCGTGCAGCGGCTGTCCGGCGAGGGCATCAGTTCCAAGTCCGAGGTGGACACGGCCGAGTCTTTGTATTCCGTCGCCGCCGCGCGCCACGAGACGGCGGTGGAGGAGGCGCGCACCCGGCTCGCCGTGCTCGCCCAACGCCGCGCGGATTTGGAGGTCGCGCAGCAGCAGCTTCTCGACACGTCTATTCTCGCGCCCTTCGACGGAGCCATTCAGTCGCGCACGGCCAGTCCGGGTGAACACTTGCAACTCGGCACGCCCGTGGCCTCGCTGGTGCGGCTCGATCCGTTGCGGCTGCGGCTGGAAGTGCCGGAGCGCGAATCTGGTTTTGTGCAACTCAGCCAGGTGGTACGGCTCACGGTGGAGGGGAACACGAATATCTTTCGCGGCACCGTGGCGCGCGTCAGTCCGGCGATCACGGAACAGAACCGCATGTTGATGATCGAGGCGGATGTTCCGGCGCAAACCGGTTTACGCCCCGGCCTGTTCGTGCGTGCGCAAGTCGTGGTGAAGGAAAATGAACCGGTGCTGTGCGTGCCGACGCATGCGCTGATTGTTTTCGCAGGCATCGAAAAAGTCATCACCGTCGAGGAGGGCAAGGCGCGGGAGCGGACGGTGAGCACCGGACGGCGTGCGGCGGGCTGGATTGAAATCACGTCGGGCCTGAAGCCGAAGGATGTCGTGGTGCTGGAGCCGGGAAATCTGCGCACGGGGCAGGCGGTGAAGTTCGCGGAAACGGGCGAGCGCGTGAGTGAAGTGACCGGGCCATGAAGAATCGAGAGCGCAACGGGTGGAACGGCTCGCGCTGCGAGCCGTCGCGCCGAAAGTTTAGTGGGGCAGGCGTCCCGCCTGCCTTCCGTCCTTGGGCCGTCCCGGCTGAAGAACCACCAGCCGGGACG
>JANNGC010000449.1:0-1542 GCA_031380445.1 Pedosphaera sp. | reverse complement strand
GTCGCTTTAGCGCCGCTTTCGGCTGGCTTACCAATAATTCACACCCACAGCCCTGCGCTTGCAGCGCGAGCGTTGCCACCACGCGAAATTCGATTAACACCGCACGACTCCACATGGCCGGAATTTATTCTGGCGCACCCTTCCGCCTCCGCTATCGTCCCGACCTTCAAACTGAACTGAATTAACGCAACTAACGCAATGGAACCCAAAGGCGATATCGCACTGATTGGCCTGGCCGTGATGGGCCAGAATCTCATCATGAACATGAACGACCACGGCTTCACTGTCGTGGCCTACAACCGCACCGTGGACAAGGTGGAGCACTTCCTCGCCAACGAGGCCAAGGGCAGCAAGGTCATCGGCGCGACCTCCATCGAGGACATGGTCAGCAAGCTCAAGACGCCCCGTCGCGTGATGATGCTCGTGAAGGCCGGCCAGCCCGTGGACGATTTCATCGAACTGCTCCTCCCGCACCTCGCACCCGGCGACATCATCATTGATGGCGGCAACTCGCTCTTCGGCGACACGAACCGCCGCGTGAAATACGTGGAGAGCAAGGGCTTGCTCTACGTCGGCACGGGCGTGTCTGGCGGTGAAGAAGGCGCGCGGCGCGGCCCGAGCATCATGCCCGGCGGCTCGCCCAAGGCGTGGCCGTTCGTGAAGGATATTTTCCAGGCCGTCTCCGCGAAGGTGGACGACGGCGCTCCGTGCTGCGACTGGGTCGGCGAAGCGGGCGCGGGTCATTACGTGAAGATGGTTCACAACGGCATTGAGTACGGCGACATGCAGCTCATTTTCGAAGCCTACAACATCATGAAGAACGGCCTCGGCATGAGCGCCGACGAGATGCACGAGGTGCTCAAGGAATGGAACAAGGGCGACTTGGATTCTTACTTGATCGAAATTTCCCGCGACATTCTCGCGAAGAAGGATGAGGACGGTTCTCCGCTCGTGGACAAGATTCTCGACACCGCCGGCCAGAAGGGCACGGGCAAGTGGACGGTGATCAATTCGCAGGATCTCGGCATCCCGATCACGCTGATGGCGGAGGCGGACTTTTCCCGCTGTATTTCTGCGTTGAAAGATGAGCGCGTGAAAGCGGCGCGCAAGCTCAAGGGTCCGCGTCCCGCCCTGACCAGCATCGCGGCCAGTCCCGAGCGGAAGAAGGCGTTCATCGAGGACATCCGCCTCGCGCTCTACGCGTCGAAGATCGTCAGCTACGCGCAGGGCTACATGCTCATGCGCGCGGCGGCGAAGGAGTACGGCTGGAATTTGAACTACGGCGGCATCGCGCTGATGTGGCGCGGCGGCTGCATCATCCGCTCGCGCTTCCTCGGCAAGATCAAGGAAGCCTACGACAAGAATCCCAAGCTGATGAACCTGCTCATCGACGATTACTTCCGCGGCGAGATCAAGAAGGCGCAGAAGGGCTGGCGCAACATTGTCGCCACGGCGGCCAGGAAGGGCATCCCGGTCCCGGCCTTCAGCACCGCGCTCGCGTTCTACGACCAGTACCGCTCGGCCGTCCTGCCGGCGAACCTG
>JANNGC010000392.1:0-1916 GCA_031380445.1 Pedosphaera sp. | reverse complement strand
GGAGGTGAACACCAGCGCGGCCACCCGGCGCGCTTTTGCCGAGCAGCAGAAAAACCAGCAGGCTGAACTGGAGCGAATGCTGCGCGGCGCGCGCATTGACGCGATCCGGCTGCGCACGAACGAGTCGTATGCCGGAGCGCTGGGAAGATTTTTCGAGACGCGCGAGAAACGGAGACGGCACGGATAACATGGCCACGAACTCCGGCATTCTCATTCCGCCGCCCGCTCCGGCCCAGACGGTCGCGACGACGAATGACATTCGACCGATCAAGCCGCCGATCTCGGTGCCCGATCCGTGGACGTGGGTGTTCTGGATCGCGGGCGTGCTGCTCGCGCTCGGCTTGCTCGTGGCGATTTTGCTGTTGCTGCTCAAGAAACAGAAGCAGCGCGCGTTCGTGCCGCCGTTGCCGCCGCACGCGCGAGCGCGGATGAAACTGGAGGCCGCGCTGCTGCTCATCAACGACCCGCGCGCGTTCGCCATCGCTGTGTCGGATGCGCTGCGCGTGTATCTGGAAGAGCGGTTTCAACTGCGCGCGCCGGAGCGCACCACAGAAGAATTTCTGCGCGACCTGCAAAAAACTTCCGCGCTGACCGCGCCGCAGAAGGAGAGCCTCAGCGCGTTTCTCGACCAGTGCGACTTGATGAAGTTTGCGCGCTTCGAGCCGACGGAGGCCGCGCTGCGCGAGTTGCACGAGTCCGCGCTGCGCCTCGTCCACGAGACGCAGCATGACCTAGCTCCGGCCACACCGCCTCCCCTGCCCGACCAGCGGGACGCTGGCGGCACGTTGAAGGGAGGCGCGTCGTGATGCCGGCATCCGTCCAGTGGCGGCAGGCATCCTGCCTGCCAGTGAGGGCAGGCTTCCAGCCGCCCGGAAGAAACATGGCTGTGCCGGGACGCGTCAAAGTTTTCAGGCGCTCACTGCTGTCTCGGCTTTGTCTCCGCCGGGCTGGAAGCCACGGCTTACTGGCAGGCAGGATGCCTGCCGCCACCGGCGCACGGCCTGACACATCGAAATGAACTTCAGCTTCGCCCAACCCTGGCTGCTTCTGCTGCTGCTCTTGCTGCCGCTGCTGGCCTTGCTGCGCGGCAAGCGCGGCGCGCGTCCGGCCTTCGTCTATTCGTCGGTCGCGCTGGTGAAGGAAGTCAGCAAGTCCAGCCGTTCCCGCGCGGGCGCGCTCTTGCACGCATTGCGCTGGCTCGCACTTGCGCTGCTCATCTGCGCGCTCGCGCGTCCGCAGAAGACGCAGACAGAAACGTCCGTGCGCGCGAGTGGTGTGGACATTGTCATCGCACTCGATTTGTCCGGGAGCATGGAGTCGGAGGATTTTGAAATCAAAGGCCAGCGCGTCAACCGGCTCGTGGTGGCCAAGGACACGGTGGCAAAGTTTATCGAGAAGCGGCCGAATGATCGAATCGGCCTCGTGGCCTTTGCGGGCAAGCCTTACATCGCCGCGCCGCTCACGCTGGATCACGATTTTCTCCAGGCGAATCTGGCGCGACTGCAATTGCACACCATCGAGGACGGAACGGCCATTGGCGCCGGCCTGTCTGCGGCGGTCAACCGGCTGCGCGACGTGCGCTCGAAAAGCAAAATCGTGATCCTGATGACGGACGGCGTGAACAACGCCGGAAAAATTCCGCCGCTCACCGCCGCCGAGGCCGCGAAGGCGCTGGACATGAAAGTCTATACGATTGGCGTGGGCATTCGCGGGCAGGCGCCGTTCCCGCAGCAGACGCCGTTTGGCAAACGCTATCAGATGGTGAACGTGGACGTGGACGAACCGACGCTCACCGCAATTGCCGATAAGACCGGCGGCAAATATTTTCGCGCGGACAGCACCGACACGTTGCGGAAGATTTACGACGAGATTGATCAGTTCGAGAAAACCGAGGCGGTGGTGAAGAAGTTCGTGCG
>JANNGC010000354.1:0-2105 GCA_031380445.1 Pedosphaera sp. | reverse complement strand
CGAGGTGCCGGTCCCGACTGGCGCTGCGGCCGTATTAATGCGCTGGAGACAGGTGGCGGATGCGGACACCCGCTTGCTCGCGTTGCGGTTCGCCGCCAATCTGGGTGACACATCCACCGCCGAGCCGCTGCGGCGACAGATGAACGACGCGCTGAGCCCGGTCGCGGTTCGCCTGGCGGCGCTCGACGCGCTGGCACGGAGCCGGCCCGCCTGGTTGGTCGACGACCTGCTGGGGTTGCTCCGAACGCCTGCCGTGGCCGAGGCGGCCCTGCGCGCCCTGGCGGCGACTTCGGACGGGCGCATCGCGCCGGCCTTGCTGGAGCTGTTTCCCAGCCTCACGGCTTCGGCGCGGACGGCAGCGGTCGATGCCATGGCGGGACGGGTGGAGAGCTCGCACCTGCTGCTGGATGCGGTCGCCCAACGTCGCATCCGGAAAACGGATATCAGCACCGTGAACGCCCGCCAGATTGCGCAGCTCGGCGATCCGCCGCTCACGGCGAAGCTCGAATCGGTGTGGGGAAGCGTCAAGTCCTCCCCCGGCGAAATCAAGGCGGCCATCCGACGCACCCGTGCCATGCTCACGCCCGCGGCGCTCGGGGCGGCGAATCTCGCGGCCGGTCAGGCGCTCTTCGAGCAGCGCTGCGCGATGTGCCACCGTTTGTTCGATCGCGGCGGATTGATCGGGCCGGATCTGACTGGTTCCGGCCGCAAGGATCTCGAGTACCTGCTGGCCAACATCATTGATCCGAACGCGGTGATTGCCGCGGACTACCAGCTCTGCGTGATCACGACGCGGCAGGGACGCGTGGTGTCGGGAACCATGGCCGAAGGGGAAAGCTCGGTCGTAGTCCAGACCATCACCGAACGTCTGACGATCGAGCGTGGCGACATCAGGGAGGTCCAGCGGCTGAACGTGTCGCTCATGCCCACGGGCCTCCTCGAATCGCTCACGCCAGACGATACGCGCGATATCGTCGGGTATCTCATGTCGGACGGCATTCCCGCCGGCCAGCCGCGGCCAGCCTCCCCGGCGCGTTCACCTTAGACTTTCCCCTGAATCGACAAACCCCATAAACCGCATGAACCCCACAAACAGCACCCCATTCTTTGCCTCCGCCTTGTTTTTGACTTTAATCGCACTGGGAAGCTTCGCCCCCCTTGCCGCAGCCGCCGACGGTCTCACGGGCGCGGTGAGCAGTGCCAACACGGGGAACATGCTGCAGGGCGCGACGGTGGAAATCCCGCGGCTCCGCAAGACCGTGGTCACCGACAGCGGCGGCCAGTTCACCCTGACGGGCGTGCCCGCCGGGGAGTACGAGATCATCGTGTCTTATCCCGGCTTGGCCGAGCAGCGCCGGACGATCGTCGTTGGCGAGCGGGCGTCGCGATTGAATTTCGAATTAGGGGCGGCGGTGATTGCTCTGGAAAAATTCACCGTGGCCAGCCAGCGCGAGGGAAACGCCCTCGCGATCGCGAACCAGCGCAATGCACCCAACCTCAAGAACGCGGTCTCGCTGGATGCGTTCGGCAACATGCCGAACATGGGCGTGGGCGAACTGATGATGCGGGTGCCCGGGGTCGCTCCAATCTACGATGACGAGGGCAACGTCGGATCCATTTCGGTGCGCGGCATGCCGGCGGAAACGACGACCACCACGATCGACGGCACGCCGACGTTTCGCGGCAACGGGGCGCGGCAGATTTCCTACCTCGGCCTGACCGGGGCGATTTTCGAGCAGGTCGAACTGACGAAGGGGCACCTGCCCGACCAGACGGCGAATTCGCTCGGCGGCAGCGTGAACCTCAAGACCCGCTCGCCTCTGAGCATGAAGGAGCGCCAGCGCATCACCTACAACGCCACCGGTCGTTGGGCTCCGCCGTTTCTCGTGCACTCGGCCGAGCGGCGAAACCATCCGCTCCATCCGCTGCTGAATCTCTCCTACCAACGGGCGCTCGATGTCTTCGGCGGCGAGCGCAACCTCGGCGTATCGGTTGGCCTGTTCTATAGTGAGAACGTCAATTCCGGCAGCCTCAACGCCTACACGTACCAGAACACGATCTCGTCACCGGCCTACCTGTATGACTATCGTTCCACCAACGAAACG
>JANNGC010000330.1:0-3276 GCA_031380445.1 Pedosphaera sp. | reverse complement strand
CGGCACCAATCGCTGGGTGCGCGCGGCCCGCGTGCCGCTCACCATCGGGGCCGGCAATCCGCCCGCGCTCGTCTTCAGCCCGGACAGCCGGAGCGTGGCCGTGGTGTACAATCGCTTCGACCTCCGGCTCTACGACGTGGCGACGGCGCGCGAACTTGCCACCTTCATCGCGCCGAACGCGGCGGCGATCATCGGTTATGGTTCGCTGGATTTCAGTCCCGACGGACAGTTGCTCCGCGTCGTGCTCGGCGATGGCGAAGTGATCGAGTGGAACCTTACCGTGGTGCGCGCCGAACTCGCCAAGCTCGGCTTGGATTGGAGCGACGCGCCCGGAGCGCTTTCGTCCCTTCCGTCCTTGCCACGAGAGACCGGCGTGGCCGCCCTGAATGACCACGCCTCGCAACTTTCCGCCGTCTTCGCCGCTGCCGCCGGTTTGCTCGCGCTGCTCGCGGGCGTGTTCGTCTTCATGCACCAGCGCCGCTTGCTCGCCGCCTACGCGCGGGCGGATGAACTCGCCGGGCAGCGGCAGCAACAGCTCGCGCAAACGCAGACCGCGCTCTTCCAAAGTCAGAAGCTCGAAGCCCTCGGCACGCTCGCCGCTGGCGTGGCGCACGACTTCAACAACCTGCTCTCGATCATCCGCATGTCGAACCAGCTCGTAGATCGCGCCGCGAAGCCGGAGGGCGTGACGAAGGAGAACGTGCAGGCCATCGAGCAGGCCGTGCAGCAGGGCAAGTCCATCGTCAACTCCATGCTCGGCTACAGCCGCCGTCCGACGGACGTGCTCGAAGATTTCTCCGTGGCGCAAACCGTGACCGAGACGGCCGCGCTGCTCTCTCGCCAGTTCCTCAGCGGTGTCGAACTAAAGCTCGAACTCGAGCCCGCGTGCCCGGCGGTTTACGGCTCGCGTCCGCGACTGGAGCAGGCGCTGCTCAACCTCATCGTCAACGCCAGCGAAGCGATGGGCGGCCACGGACGTTTGATCATCTCATCGCGCCTGGTTCAACCCGCGCCCGGACTCGTGCTCGCGCCCCGGCCCGCCACGAACTGCGTGGAAATTTCCGTGACCGACAGCGGCCCCGGCATCGCGGCGCAGACCTTGCCGCGCATCTTCGAGCCGTTCTTCACGACCAAGAACACCGGCGGCGAACACGGCACCGGCCTGGGCCTGTCGCTCGTCCACACCATCGCCAAACAGGACGGCTGGGGACTCGACGTGCAGAGCGAACCGGGGCAGGGCGCGACCTTCCGTCTGCTCCTGCCCGTGAGCCAGACGGAATTCCTCGGGCGTCACTTGCCCACTGCCCCGACGGCGGAAATTTCCGGCCAAGTGAGTTGAACAGATGAAACCAAGAACAAACGCACCGCAATGCAGCCCCGGCCGCCCGCGCGGTCCACGCATGATGACTGCCACTCCCGTTGAAGTTTGGAGTTTGGAGCTTGGTGTTTATTTGGTGTTTGGATTTTGGATTTTGGAATTTCCCCTATGACCGACCCCTGCGCCGCCTCGATCCTGATCATCGAAGATGATCCGCAGCAACTGCGCCTCTACGCGCAGGCGCTCGCGGCCTATCGGCTGACCTGCGTCAACCACGGCGCGGCGGCGCTGGCGGCGATTGCCGAGCGCGCGCCTGATCTCATCCTGCTCGACAACGTGTTGAAGAACGGTGAATTCGGCCTCGACCTGCTGCCGCGCCTGAAGCAAGCCGCGACGCATGTGCCCGTCATCGTCATCTCCGGCACGCTCGACGTGCGCGCGCAACTCGCCGCGTTGAGCGGGCCGAACTCCGCGCACTACGCCATCGAGAAGCCGGTGGACATTCACGAACTGGAAAAGACCGTGGCGCGCGCCCTCGACGAATGCGGCTTCGCCGAGACCGTGGCCGCGCTGCGCTCGCTGGAGCACGCGGAGAAAATTGAGACCGGCGACCGCGAGCGGCTCTTCACCGAACGCCTCGCGCGGCAGTTGGAACTGCTGCGCCAGTTTCGCGGCACGACCACCAAGCCGAACATCTCGGCACTCGCCGAAAAATTCTGCGTGGATCGCAAGACCATCCGCCGCGATCTCCACGACCTCGTGGCGCGCGGCCAGTTGCCGCCGGGCGCGCTGCCCGCCGGTGATGCCGGGCCGGAGTGAGTGCGGGGCAGGCTTGTGGACGGAAGGCAGCCGGGACAGCTGCCCCACTGGCTCAGTTCACACCACCTGGCCGTCGAGCATTTGAATGACGCGCGGGGCGCGGGCGGCGAGTTCGGCGGAGTGGGTGGCGATGATGAGCGTGGTCTGGCGTTCGGCGCGGAGGGCGAGGAGGAGTTCGATGATCTCGCTGCCGGTCTGCGAGTCGAGGTTGCCGGTCGGTTCGTCGGCGAGGATGACTTCGGGGTTGTTGATCAGCGCGCGGGCGATGGCCACGCGCTGCTGTTCGCCACCGGAAAGTTCCGTGGGGCGGTGGGTCATGCGTGCGGCGAGACCGACGCGCGTGAGCAGGGCGCGTCCGCGCTCCGCCGCTTCTGGCGCGGGCACGCGGGCCATGCGCGCGGGGAGGCAGACGTTTTCCAACGCGTTTAACTCGGGGAATAGATGATAGGCCTGAAACACGAAACCCATTTTCACGTTCCGCAAGTGCGCGAGCGCGGGATTGGAGAGTTGGGAAACGACTTGGCCGTCGAAAAGAATTTCGCCGCGATTGGGTTGGTCGAGTCCGCCAAGCAGATGGAGCAACGTGCTTTTGCCCGCACCGGACGCGCCGCGCATGGCCACGAACTCGCCGCGATCCGCACGGAAGTTGACGCCGCGCAGCACGGTGAGTTCGCTTTTGCCGGTCGGGTAGCTTTTGACGACGTCGCGCGCTTCGAGCAATGGCGGGGTGTCGGTCATTGGTCAGCGGTGTCTTTGCAATCCCCAATCCCCAATCCCCAATCCTCAATCCTCAATTTAAGGATGGGCCATTGAGGATTTTGGATTTTGGATTTTGGATTTTGGATTGAAGATTTCATTCGTTGCGCAGCGCCTCCACGGGTTGCAGCCGGCTGGCCTGCCACGCGGGCAGCAGTCCGGCGAGGATGCAGATGAGAAAGCCGCCGCCGCAAATGATCGTCACATCCATCGGCAGCAGTTCGTAGGGCACCTGGGAAATTTTGTAGATCTCCGGCGGCAGCAAATCGAACTTCGCCCAGGTGCTCGCGGCTTTCAGGATGTTGTTCAGGTTCTTGAGGAACACCCAGCCCAGCGCGAAGCCCAGTCCGACGCCGAAGACGCCGATGGCGATGCTGTGGCCC
>JANNGC010000308.1:0-4691 GCA_031380445.1 Pedosphaera sp. | reverse complement strand
CGCTCATCATGGAACGCGAGCGCGGCTCCGGCGTGCATCTCTACCGACGGCTTAAAAACAAGGAGGGCGGCTGGGGTTACGACCGTGTCTTCGCCCGTTACTACGTGAAGTTTGATCCGGACTGCGGCGAGATTCACCACTTCGGCCCGTGCCTCGGCGGCAATTACCCCGCCACCTCCTGGCCGTCCGTCAAAGCCGGGCAGCCCACCGACGGCGCGAAATCATTTTGGTCTGGCATCGAGCCGTTCGGCAAAAGCTGGACGTGGGACTACTACACCTACTGGGGCGACATGCGCGGCAGCCCGCCGCGTGGCCAGACCTGGGGCAACAGTTTCATCCGCGACCCCAAGCTCAAGGTGGCGAAGGGCGAATGGATTTGCGTGGAGCAGATGATTCAGATGAACGACGTGGGTGAATCGAATGGCGAGCAGGCGCTGTGGATCGACGGCAAACTGGTCGGGCATCAGGGCAAAGGATTTCCGAAAGGCTTGTGGACCTACGACAAGTTCACCCCCGGCAAAGGCGGTGGCGGCATCCGCTGGGACAAGGAGAAGAGTGCGCCCGAACGATTCACCGTGCCGGAGGGCGGCGCGGCCTTCGAGGGCTACCGCTGGCGCACGGTGCCGGAGCTGAACGTGAATTACGTGTGGCTTTACATCTACACCGAGAAGCCCGCCGGGCATCGCATCAAGGTGTGGTACGACCATGTGGTGGTGGCGACGGAATACATCGGGCCGTTGAAGGCGGTCGAGTAGGGCCGCCGTCCTGCTCCTTGCCGCGCCGCCGTTCTCGCTCCACACTTCGCTCGAACGAAATTATCGCACCCAATGATCGCGCGCCTCTTGTTCCTGCTGCTGCCTGGTTTGTGTCTGGCCCAATCATTGCCGGCTCCCCGGACGGCGGGCGTGCCGGGCGAATCGTTTTTCACCAACGCCGCGCCGCATCCTTTTGAAATTCAAATCAGCGCGGAAGGCATTCGGTCCTTGCGCACCGACCCGCGCGAGTACGTGCGTGCCACCGTCCGCACCGGCGGGCGCAGCTACACGAACGTCGGCGTCCACATCAAGGGCGTGGCCACGCTGCGGCCCATTGATGACCAGCCGTCGCTCACGCTGAACTTCAGCAAGTTCGAGAAAGACCAGCGCTTCCACGGCCTGCGGAAAATTCACCTCAACAACGGCAAGGAAGACCCCACGTTTCTTTGCGAGTCGCTCAGTGCAGAGATGTTCGCCGCCGCCGGGTTGCCGGTGGCTCGCGTGGTTCACGCGCGTCCGCGTTTGAACGGGCGCGACCTCGGCGCGTATGTGGCCATCGAGGGCTTCGCGCCGGAGTTTCTCGAACGCTACTTTGCGGACACGCGCGGCAATCTCTACGACAGCGGCTTCCGGCTGGACATTGATGATCCGCTCGAACGCTTGCAGGGCAAGAAGCCGGACAACTGGAAAGACTTGAAGCGCCTCGCCGCCGCCGCGCAGACGCCGGATCTCAAGGAGCGCTGGACGCAACTCGCACATCTGCTCGACACGAACAACTTCTCGAAATACCTCGCCATGCAAACGCTGACGGCGAACTGGGACGGCTACGCCTTCTACAAAAACAACTACCGCATCTATCACGATCCCGTCTCCGCCCGGCTGCACTTCATGCCGCACGGGATGGACCAGACCTTCGCGCGCGCGACCTTCGCGCTGATGCCGCCGCGCTGGGAGGGAATGGTGGCGCGCGCCTTCGTCGAGACGCGGGAGGGCCGGGCGCTTTACCAGCAGCAGCTCGCGCGGCTGTTCACGAACACTTGGGACACCGCCACACTGGTGCGGCGAGTGGATGAGTTGTCCGCGCCGCTCCGGCCCATCGTGGGTGATCAAGGCGTGGCGGCGAAACTGGCTTACGAGCGCCAGGTGTCCGCACTGCGCCGCCGCTTGGAACAGCGCGGGCAGTTTCTCTCGCAACAATTCGCCACCACGAACTGGATGAATCTTTCGCCCGCGCGCAACGGCGGCGTGCCTTGGCGAGTGGTGGTGGAGTGAACCACGGAAGACACAGAAAGCACGGAAGTGGCCGACGGTTTATTTCAGCCCTGTTTCCCATTCCGTGTCTTCTGTGTTTTCCGTGGTTGAATTCAGAGCCGCGCGGACTCAGCGGTCCGCGCTCCAGGGGAAGTGATTTTGAGAGGGCTGTAAGCCGATTTTTGTCTGCGTCCTTGCGGACGGAGAGAATCATTTGTCTGAGCAGCCCATACCCGGAACCGGTCCGTCCCGCTTGCGCGGGCCGTCCTGCGGCGGGCCGCCGCGCGGTTCCCTATTTGGCCTTGCACCCGATGGGGTTTGCCGTGCCGCGTTGCTTGCGCTTCGCGCGGTGCGCTCTTACCGCACCTTTTCACCCTTACCGACGTCCCGCGTGAGCGGGACGCAGGCGGTATGTTCTCTGTGGCACTTTCCGTCGGACAGCGTCTCCGCTGTTCCTCCCGCGTGTATCTCCGGCCGAACCGGAGTTACGCGGCATCGCGCCCTCATGGTGTTCGGACTTTCCTCCCCGGCTTGCGCCGGAGCGATTCTCCGCCCTCCCAAAATCGCGGGCAAGGTACGCGGGCCAAACCGGCGTGGCAAGGTGCTTGAAAACCAAGGATGAAAGCGGGTTGCATCTTGAAACTGTTCTTAACTGGAACAATTCCTTGGCACAGGAGGAAACGGAGAGAACGGAGAATGCAATCAGGCGTGGGACCGCTTCGATGCGAAGTCGAACTGAAACTCCGGATGGGGATCTGGTTTCGGCCTCGGCTTCCGGTCGGAACCTCTTCCTACCCGCTCTGTTTCCTCCGTTGACTCCTGTTCCTTCTGCATCGTTCCGGCTTAACTGGGAGGCGGTGCGAACGCCAAGATGGGGTAGGGCGTCGTCGCTCCGCGCGCGCCGGGCCACGCTGTCGAAGGACGGTTTGGAAATGCTCAGGCCTTTCTCCGCAGCAGCCGGGCCGCAGCACCATCAAGACCCAGCAAGCCAGTTCATCACGCCGTGGCTCAGGGCGACACCCGCAGTTGGTAGAAACGCGGACTCGCCACAGGCGCATTGGTGTCCGTCCAACTGGTGGTGCCGGGCAGGCCGGCCAAGTTGCTGCGCAGCACGGAAAAGGCAGACGGGTCACCCAGATTCGTCGCCTGCTCCAAGGTGTAAGTGCGGTTGGTGACGCTCGTCCAGGTGAGGACGACGTTGGTGGGCGTGATCACCGGCGAAGCGAGCTGCAGCACGGACAAGGCGTTGGTGGGTTCGGTCCCGGCCACCCACTCCTGCCAGTTGTTGTGCCCGTCGTGGTCCGTGTCCACGGCATCCGCCGAGCCGTCGGTGGGCAGGCCGGATTGCTGGAGCCAGCCGATGAACTCGCCGGTGCCAGGCCCCTGATATTCGTAGGCGCCCATGTCCACCACCCCGCCGACGATGCGCGGGCGTCCGTCCAAGTCGGTGCTGCTCGCGACGGAGGCGTTGTGACCCGCGTTGATGCAGGGAGAGTTGGATTGCAGGCGCAGATTGCTCCAGCCGTTGGTGTTCACAAAGAGTGGCGCGTTGGCGATATTCCCCGGCCCGCCAGGCAGCGGCGTGGTGCAGGAATAACTCAAGGTCGAGGAGGAGTAGTTTGGACCAGTGGGGGCCGAGTTGTTGAGCACGATGCAGTTTTCTAACGTGCTCCAACTGGCCCCACCGCCGTATCGCGCCGCCGAATTGGCAATCAGCGTACAGTGGTTGAGTGTGGCTTCGTAGGCCCCACCGCCGTAGCCGTAGCCAGTGGCCGAATTGCCCGTCAACGCGCAGTTATTGAGCGTACTGGAGGAAGCCCCGCCGCCGAATTGTGCGGAGTTGCCCGTCAGGACGCAGTTCTCGAGCAAGCCGGAGTAAGCCCCGCCGCCGTAGTAGGAGACCGAGTTGCCCGCCAGCGTGCAGTTGCTCACCACCGCGCTTGTGGACTCGCACCAAACACCCCCGCCCCATGAGGCCGCCCCATTGGTCAGGGTGAAGCCCGTCAGCACCGCGCCGTTGGCCAGGTACACGCATCGCATCGCCGCCGCGCCATCAATGATGGTGGTTCCAGGTCCATTCACGCTTCGCAGCGTCACCGGACGAGTCACCGCCACCTGATTGCTCTCATCACGCACCGACGCCCCACCGGTCTGATACAAGCCATCACTTACCAGCACTCGCGCACCCGGCACGGCCGCGTCCACTGCGTCTTGGATACGCGTCGCCGCCGTAGCCCAGTTCGTGTAGGGCGGCACGGGATTGGTGCTGGCCGCTGAAACGTAATGCAGCCCCTCCACCACCCGCACCACCACGCTGGTCGCCACGCCTGTCGGATGCGTCTCGTTGTAGGCTCGCAACTCGACCACGTAATCTCCGAGTGCGGTCCAGGCGTGCGAGATAGAAAGCCGGTTGCTTACCACCAACCCATCCCCCAAGTCCCACTGCGAGGCGCTCACCCGTCCGCCGATGACGGCGTGGAAATCCACCACAAAACCCGGCACCACGCTGATGTAGGTCGCCGCAAAAGCCACGCGCACCGCTCCGGTGACGGAACCGGTCCAATACTCGTCACAGCCCATCGAGGGCGGGTTGGCCCACGGCTCGCCGTCCAAGTCTGTGCGGCTGGTATAGGCCGCGCTGCCGGCACTGCGGCACGGCGAAGCAGCGCCTAAGTGCGCGGTGCC
>JANNGC010000250.1:0-5178 GCA_031380445.1 Pedosphaera sp. | reverse complement strand
AGCAGTTGTTCTGTCGGCAAGCGTCGCGCCACTTGGCCGAGTCCCCAGATCGCGTGGAGACGGGCTAATCTTTTCTCGGATTTCAGTACGACTGAAATGAATGTTGGCAGCGCAGGATCACGGTCTGATTTGATTCGTTCGGCCAACTCCCACTGCGCCTCCAGCCTCACCCGCATGTCGCGATGCCCGAGCAGTCGCGCGAGTTCTTCGTTCGGGCGTTTCTCCATTCCTTCGCTGAGCAACTTCTTCACTTCGAGCACGGCGGGATCGTTCACGGTGTTTGGATCAAACACGCGATAGATGCGGCCCTTGTCGGTTTTGTCCCAGCCCTTCACCCAGTCGCTGACATAGACCGCGCCGTCGGTGCCGAAGTCCACGTCGGTGCAGAGCGGGCCGGTGAGGAATGCGCCTTCGTCATACGCCTCGAAGCTCGCGCCTTTCGGACGCAGCGCGAAGGAGCGCACCACGCTGTTCGGCCCGCCGCGAAAATCGCACATAAAGAAATGCCGGTCGTAGCGCGCGGGCAGTCCGGTGCCGGGATAGTAGGCGATGCCCGACGGCCCCGCGCCGATGTGCGCAACGGGCGGCAGGTAATACGCCGAGGTGTTCGTGCCGGCCAGGCCCCAGAGCATTTCCGAATTCCACGCGCCCAGCTTGGGCAGCCATTGCCAGCCGATGCGCCAGCCGTAGTCCGCGCCCTCGACAACGTGAATCCACCGCGCCTTGTCGCCGCCGTCAGCGTTGTTCTCGCCGGCGAAGAGATTGCCGAATTCGTCGAAGGCGAGTTCCTGCGGATTGCGCAGGCCGATGCACACGACTTCAAATTCCGTCCCGTCCTGATTGCAGCGGAACACCGCGCCGGAATCCGCGAGCGCCTCCATCGTGAGTCCCGGCCACTTGTCCACAATCTTGTTCCAAAGGTTCGTGCCGGTGCCGCGGTCGGCGATGGAGAAATAGATTTTCCCATCCGGCCCCATCTTCAAGCCGTGCATGTCGTGACCGCCGAAGGCGATGTGGACGCCGAAGCCGCTGACTAAATTACTAATGACGAATGATGAATGGCGCTGGTGTGGATTGATCGGCGTGGAGAGTTTCGGCACTCCATTCGTCATTCGTAATTCGTCATTCGACATTTTCCACAGGTCGGGAATGCAGGTGAACCACACCTCGCCCTTGCGCGCGAGCACGCCCGCCGCCACGCCGCTGGTGAGGCCGTCGAAGCCCTCAGCCAGCGTGGTCGCTACGTCAGCGCGACCGTCAGCGTTCGTGTCCACGAGCAGGCGGATGCGCTCGGATTGCACTTCGAGATCGTGCCAGTCCACGGTGCCGTCGCGGTTGTAGTCGGCGAGCAGGCCGCGTTTTGCTTTCAAAAAATCCGGGAGCTTGGAATTGGTGACAGTGAGCGTGGTGCGGAAAAAATTCGCGCGATCTTCCACGGTGCGGAACGAGTAGTCCGCGTCCAGCCACTCGCCCAGTCCTCGAATGTCGAAGACGGAACTGCGGCGTCGATTCGATTCCACCACGTAGCAACGCCCGTGTTCGTCGAAGGCGAAGCTCACCACGTTCGCCAGCATCGGTTCGGCGGCGAACAAATCGATCTTGAAGCCGGGCGCGGCGCGGAATTTCCGAATCGCGGTGGCTGCGTCGTCGGTGGCTCCGGCGGAAGTGACGGCGTTCACGTCCGCCTCGGCGGCGGGCAGCGCGAGCGGAGCCAGCAGCACGAGCAGAACAATCCACCGGCGAGAAGCAGAAAATTGCATGGCGCGAGGATTAACGAGCAGCGCGATCCGTGCAATCTCTCGTCGCTATGCGGCGGGCCGTTCTCTCTCGTCTCGGCGGGCGTGGGAAAAGCGGCGCTGAAGCGACCGCACTCCATACGCTCCGCGCCGGACGTGGGGTCTGGGGCCGCGCGTCAGCGTTTGGTTTGCGGTCGCTTTAGCGCCGCTTTCGATACGGTGGAATTATTCGAGACATGTTCATTTGCCGCCCAGCAACCTGGCATTGCTTAGTCAGCACGCTTTCGCCTCAATGGCCGCCGCAAAATTTATGAGCGCCGAGGCCATCAAACATCTTTCCAAGTCCGACCCGGTCCTGCGCCGGATCATCCGCGCGCACGGGCCGTGCGAATGGAAACCGGAGAAGTCGCGCTCACCTTTTCAATCGCTGGCCCAAGCCATTGCACACCAGCAATTGAACGGCACGGCGGCGAACACGATTCTCACGCGCTTCATCAAATTGTTTCCGGGCCGAAAGTTTCCGCGCCCAGAAGACCTGGCTGGCGTGAGCGACGAGGCGATTCGCGCGGCTGGATTTTCTTTCGCGAAGATTGCGGCGCTGCGTGATCTCGCGGCGAAGTCGCTGGACGGCACGGTGCCGTCCTCGCGCGTGATCACGAAACTGCCGGACGCGGAAATCATCGAGCGGCTGACGGCGGTGCGCGGGGTGGGGCCGTGGACGGTGGAGATGTTGCTGATTTTTCAATTGGGCCGCCCGGACGTTTTACCGGTGGATGACTTCGGCGTGCGGAATGGTTTCCGCGTCGCGTATGGTCTGAAGGAGATGCCGAAGCCGAAGGAGTTGCTCGCGCATGGCGAACGCTGGCGTCCGCATCGCACCGTGGCGGCGTGGTATCTCTGGCGCGCGGCGGATGCGGCGAAGGAGAAGAAAGCGAAGTAGCGGAATGCGGTCCCGGTAAAAACAAAAGCCGCCAGTCTTTCGACTGGCGGTCCACTTAAGGAACTTACGATTTCACTCTGAACGCCCGCCGTCGGGACGCAACGAAAACTTGTTCACAAAAAAACCGCCAGCATCACGCTGGCGGTTATTCGTTTTCGGTTACGCGCGTAACCTCAATCGGAGACTGCCACTTGGCCGGAGCAGGGCAACGGGAATTCTCGGAAAGTTATTCACCGGGGCGCAACTCAGCACCTGTGGCTGACTCCTTCGGCGCAGCGCGCGGCTCTCCAGAGCCGCAGCGTGTGGTCCAGTCGAGGCCGCTGCGGCTCTGGAGAGCCGCGCGCCAAGGCTTGCTCTCGCCAGCCGCCTTGCTCTCGGGCAACGTGTGTCCGGCATTCATGGAACTTTGTGCTTTTGCGGAGCGAGTTTTGTTCGCGACCACGCTGGAGGAAAAACTCCTGCGGCCCGGTGTGATCACCGACGAACGGCCTGGCTCTGCGCTGCTCGCGCCGAAAATGCCGGGCCGTCCCGACGGGCTGAAGTTCAAGGAGCAGGAATCCGGCAAGGCGGATTTCCCCGGCCTGCATCAACTGGACTCGGAGCGTGCGCGCGGGCTGCTCCTCCACTTCTTCGCCAATCACGAACTGCTCGCCACGGAACTGATGGCGCTGGTGCTCTTGCGTTTCCCCGAGGCCCCGGCGGCGTTTCGGCGCGGCGTGTTGCAGACGTTGCAGGATGAACAGGAGCATACGCGGATGTATCTCGCACGCATGGCGGCGTGCGGAATCGAGTTCGGCGAGCGTCCGGTGAGCGGCTACTTCTGGCGCGCGGTGTCGGGGATGGAGAGTCCGGCGGATTACGTGGCGGGACTGAGCCTGACTTTCGAGCAGGCGAATTTGGATTTCGCGCGGCACTTCGCGCGCGGCTTCGCGGCGGCGGGCGATGCGGAGACGGCGCAACTGCTGGAGAGAATTCACCGCGACGAAATCGCGCACGTTGCGCACGGCTTGAAATGGTTCCGACGCTGGAAGGCGGCGGGCGAGAGCGACTGGGACGCCTTCTGCCGTCAGTTGAAATTTCCGCTCACGCCCCAGCGCGCGAAGGGGCCGGAGTTGAACGTGGAGGCGCGGCGGGCGGCGGGCTTCGACGCGCAGTTCATCGCTGAGTTAAACGTCTGCGCGCGCTCGAAGGGGCGCACGCCGGGTGTGTTTCTCTTCAATCCGTGCGCGGAAGGTTTCATCGCGCGGGGCCGGGCGTTCTCGCCGGTGAAGCATCAGGCGCAACTGACGCGCGATCTCGCGAACCTCCCGCAGTTTCTCGGACGCCAGGATGACGTGGTGCTCGTGCCGCAGCGTCCGTCCGTGGAATTTCTCAGCGGTTTGAAGGAGGCCGGCTTCGCGCTCCCGGAGTTTGTGGAACTCAAGCCGGACGCGCTGGCGCAACTCGCGCAGCGCAAGCTCGGCTTGCTTCGTCCGTGGGCCTGGGGGCCGGACAGTGTGGAGCAGCTCGCGCCACTTTTCGGCAGTGTCACCGGCGAAGAGCGTGGAGCAGAGCAGCGGTTTAATGCGCGGGTCGCAGAACTTTACTCGAAGGCGTGGAGCGCGGATTTCTTGAAAACATTTCTCGCGCGCACGGAACCCGCGCCGTGGCTCTGCGAATCTCACGAAGTTGGAACTGCCGTGAGAAATGTGCCGGACGCGCTCGACGCCATCGCGGCCATTCGCGCCCGCAGCCATCATCGCGTCGTGGTGAAGGAGGCGCTGGGCCTGGCCGGCCACAACGCCCTGCGCCTGTGGGAGCCGGAGCTGATCGATCCGCAGCGACGCTGGATGGAAAAGGCGTGCGCGCAAGGGCAGACGCTCGTCATCGAGCCGTGGCTGGAGCGCGTCGCGGATTTTTCCGTGCAATTGGAAAGGACGCCGCGCGGCCTGAAACTGTGCGGCTACACCGGGCTGATCAATGATGCGAAGGGTCAATTCCAAGCCAACTGGGCCGCGCCGAATCACGCGCGTCGTTTGCCTGACGCCATCGTCGCGCTCTTTCCCGAACCGCGCGACATTGTGGTGCGCCTGCACCGGCTGTTCGACGAAATCATCGTCGCGCTCGGCACGGCGTTACGCGCCATGGATTTCCTCGGCCCGCTCGGTGTGGATGCTTTCGCCTATCGCACGGCGCAAGGTGAGGTGCGGTTAAAGCCCGTCGTGGAAATCAATCCGCGCTACACGATGGGCCGGCTCACGCTGGAGCTGATGAAGCAAACGTGTCCCGGCAGCCACGGAAAATTCCGGCTCGTCAATCTCGCCATGCTTCGCGCCGAAGGATTTGAGAACTTTGCCGCCTACGCCCGTGCCTTGACGGAACGCCAGCCCCTGCACCTTGAAGGCCAGCCCACGCCCCGCCTGCGCGAAGGTGCGCTTTGCCTCAACGATCCCTCGGCGGCGCAAGTGTGTCTGGCGGTTTTTGCAGTGAGCCGCGAGCGGCAGTCCGGGTCGTGCGCGCCTT
>JANNGC010000246.1:0-14953 GCA_031380445.1 Pedosphaera sp. | reverse complement strand
GGAAGATGATGCGCTCGACGCTGCTGTGGCTGATGTCGCGCTCGTGCCAGAGGGCGACGTTCTCCAGCGCGGCCACGGCGTTGCCGCGCAGCACGCGCGCGAGTCCGGTAAGGCGTTCCCAAGTGATCGGGTTGCGTTTATGCGGCATGGCGCTCGAACCTTTCTGCCCTTTCGTGAACGGCTCCTCGGCTTCGAGAACTTCCGTGCGTTGCAAGTGGCGGAACTCCACGGCCCACCGCTCGATGCTCGCGCCGATGAGCGCGAGCGTGGTTTGAAATTCCGCGTGGATGTCGCGCTGCACGACTTGCGTGGCGATGGGCGCGGGACGCAGGCCGAGCTTCTTGCACACATACGCTTCGATGCGCGGCGAGAGGTGCGCGCTGGTGCCGACCGCGCCGGAAAGTTTGCCCACCGACACGACTTCGCGCACGCGTTCGAGGCGTTCGAGCGCGCGGCCAAATTCGTCATACATCAGCGCGAGCTTCAGCCCGAAGGTCGTCGGCTCGGCCTGGATGCCGTGGCTGCGCCCGATGCACGGCGTGAACTGATGTTCCTTCGCGCGCTTGGCGATGGCGGCGCGCGCGAGCTTCACGTCGGCGATTAAAATGTCCGCGCTCTGCTGCATCTGCACGCCGTAGCAGGTGTCGCCCACGTCGCTGCTCGTGAGTCCGAAATGAAACCAGCGGCTGGCCCGGTCGTTGATGACTTCGGCGACGGCGGTGGTGAAACCGATGACGTCGTGGTTCAAAACCTTTTCCAGTTCACGCTGGCGCGCGACGAGACCGGGCAGGTCGGCGAACCATTTGTCGCAGCCCGCCTTGATCTTCGCGAAGTCCTTGGCGGGCACGATGCGTTCCTTGACCAGCGCCTCGCTGGCCAGCAGTTCAATTTGCAGCCAGAGCTTGAGCTTGTTTTCGTCGGTCCAAATCGCCCGCATCTCAGGGCGCGAATAGCGCGTAATCATTCGGGCGAGGCTAAGAAGTGAAAACGGGCGCGTCGAGTGCTTGCTGCGGCGCGCGGGCTTTCCAGCCCGCAGCCAGCCTCGAATGGACGGACGCGTTAGAAAATATTTAAGCCCCACTACTCAGCAGCTTGCTGCGGGCTGGAAAGCCCGCGCTCCAACGCATGGCCTTGCCACGCGCGCACCGCGTCGCCAGAGTCATGGCCCGTGAGAAGTCACCTTCTGCCCCGGACCTGACATGGAAACGCTCATCGCCCCCACCGACCACACCACGCTCTGGGCGCTCATTGCCCTCGGCACCGCACTCGCGATCTGGCTCGAGCAAAATTTCCGCTGGGCGGCGAAGCTCAGCGCCCCCGTGCTCGCGCTGCTCATCGCCATGCTGCTCTCGAACACACGCATCGTTCCCGCCGACTCGCCCGCCTACGATTTTGTCGGCAACTGGCTCGTGCCGCTGGCCATTCCGCTCCTGCTCTTCCGCGCGAACATCCGCGAGATCGTCCGCAGCGGCGGGCGCATGGTGCTCGTGTTCCACATCAGCAGCGTGGGCACGCTGCTCGGCACGGCGCTCGCGGTGTGGACGTTGCGCGGGCGGCTCGGCTCGCCGGACACCGAGCACGCCGCCGGCATGATGGCCGCCAGCTACATCGGCGGCAGCGTGAACTTCATGGCGCTCAAGACGAGCTACGCGGTGCGCGAGGGCGTGAGCAACCCGCTCATCGTGGCGGACAATTTTGTAATGGCGGGCATCTTCGTCGTGTTGCTGTCGTTCGCGGCGAGCAAATGGTTTCGCGCGCGCTACCCGCATCCGCATTCGGTGGACGCGGACGCGACGGCGGCGGGAAATCTCGCCGCGCAACACTGGCAGCGCAAAGGCATCGCGCTGCTCGACGTGGCGTGGGCGCTGGCGTTTGCGTTCACGGTCTTCGCGCTGGCAACATTGCTGGGGCGCGGGATGCCACTGCTGTTTCCCAACACCGGCACGCCAGGAATCGGCCTCGGCATGTTGTACACTTTGCTGACGAACAAATTTGTTCTGCTCACCTCAGTTACACTTCTTCTCGCCACGATCTTCGCGCGCCCGCTGGCGAAGGTGAACGGCCCCGAGGAAATCGGCGGCTACCTGCTCGCACTCTTCCTGTTCACGATGGGCCTGCCCGCCGATCTCGTCGGCGTGCTCACGCACGCGCCGTTGTTCTTCGTCTTCTGCGGCATCATCGCGGTCGTGAATCTCGCGTTCACGCTGGCGGTGGGAAAACTGTGCAAGCTCCAGCTCGAAGAACTGCTCCTCGCCGTGAATGCGAATCTCGGCGGTGCTCCGAGCGCGGCGGCGATGGCCATCAGCGCGGGCTGGCCGCGCCTGGTGCTGCCGGGAATTCTCGCCGGCATCTGGGGCTACGTGATCGGCACGCCGCTGGGCGTGCTGGTCGTCGAATTCTTCAAGCGGTGAACGGCGTGGTGGCACTGGTCGCGCTGCGACCAGTGGGGCCGCGTTCAGCGGTGCCATGAATGGGCAACGGCGCAGGCGAGTTCGGGCGGCCCGCTGAGCGCGGGCCGAGCGGTCGCAGCGCGACCACTTCCACCGCGCCGGCCAGGAGGCCGGCGCTCCCAGCTCCCACCTACTTCGTGCCGTAGATCCCGCTGTTGAATCCGGGCGCGCTGATGGACACGGGCTGGTCCCGATCCGTCACGATGAAGGTCGCCTCGTTCACGGCCACGGTGCGGACGAATTGGTCCACCACTTCTTCCACGAGCTGCGCGAGGCGGCGGAACGGCGTGAACGGCACATAGACAATGTCGCCGGGTTGGAGGCGCACGTTGACCTGCTTGCCAGTGACGATGGCGTGGTAGTCAACCATCGCGATTTTCGGATCGGTCAGGCCGCCGCGCACGATGACCACGCGGCCGCCCTGCGCATACTTCACGGTGCCGCCGGCGGTGATGAGCAGGTCGCTCACGGTCAGATCGCGGCGGTAAGGAAAGATCTGCGGAGCGCCGACCGCGCCAAGGAGATAGATGTTCGCGAGTTCCACGGGGCGCACGAAGATGAAGTCATCCGGTTCGAGGAAAATGTTCTGCGTCAGATCGCCGCCCTTGAGCAGGCGGTCGAAATCCACGGGCAGTCGCTTGCCATTGCGCAGGACAAAGCTGCGCGAGTAATCCGCCGAGCCGTCATCAATGCCGCGTCCGCGTCCGCCGCGGCCCGTGGCGTCGCCGCCAGAATTGTTGCCACCGTTTGCGCTGCTCTGCGCGCCCTGCGAACTGCCGGACGCGGCGAGCGCATCGAGCAGCGTCGTGGGCATGGCCAGCGAATAGACGCCGGGCGAATTCACCTCGCCCAGCACCCACACGCGCTTGCTGGCGATCCCGCGCACGTTGATCACCAGTTCCGGCATGGCGCGCGTGAACTTCGCCATCTCGCGCTGCACCAGCGCGCGCGTCTCGGCGAGCGAAAGTCCCCACACGGAGAGGGCGGGCAGGAGGTTGTAATAAATTTTTCCATCCGGACCGACCGGCACCACCACGGTGCTCTTGGCCTCGCCGATGGTTTCGATCTCGATCACGTCGCCGGGGCCAAGACGAAAGGGATCAGTCGAGGCTTTGAGCATCGAAGGATCAATGCGGTTGGTCAGGCCAGCAGAGGAGAAGTCGGCCTCGAATCCGGCGGGCGCGAGCGGATCAAATTTTGGCCCGCGTGTGCGGCAGCCGGTCATGACCAGCAACAACGTGAGGAGAACAAAGAACGGTTTCATTTGGTGAGAGGTCCGATTTGTTTGCCGGTCCAACTGACGGCGATGGCGCGCACGAAGTCCGACGAGGCGGCTTCGAGCAACTCTTCCGCCTTGGCCCACGGCTTGCGCGCGACGTAGATGATGTCCTTGGGCTGGAGCGCGAAATCCTTGTCCACCGCGCGCAGCGTCTTGCCCATGTTGACCACGAAGGTCTCGGGTTTGTTGAGGCTGCCGCGCACCACGAGGACGCGCTCTTTCCACGCCGCGTCGGTGAAGCCGCCGCGTCCGGCAATCGCGCCGAGCACGGTCAGGTCTTTCGAGTAGGGCAGCGGGCCGGTGCCGGGGACGGCGCCGAGCACATACACTTCCTCCAGGCCCGTGGGCGGGAAATAGAGGTAATCATCCGGCGCGAGCAGCTTGTTGTGCTGCAACTCGCCGCGCTGGAAGAGGCTTTCAAAATCCACCGGCTCGCGGGTGAAGTTGCCGTCGGCCTGCCGCCGCATCAGGAAGGCCTGCGAGAAATCCGTGAGCGTGAAACTGCTGCGCTGCGGCGACGCCACGACGAAACCATGCGCGCGCGCCACGGCCTCGACGATGGTCACAGGCTTGTCGAGCGGAAATGCGCCGCGGCCCTGGACGTTGCCGAGGAGGTAATATTTTTTACTGCGGAACGCGGCGGGCGAAATGACCACGCGCGGCGCGAGATGAAACTTCATCAGGATTTGCTCCAGATGCGCGCGCAACTCATCCACGGTGAAATCCGTTCCGGTCACATCCATCGCCTGCAAGAAACTGAAGCGCCCGTCCGGCCCGATGACGATCTGGCGCGTGGTGTCCTTCTGGCCGTAGAGGCTGATTTCCAGCGCATCACCGGGGCCGAGCGTGAGCCGCTCCTGCCACGGCGCCAGCACGGGCGACTTGGTGGCGGAGATGCCGTTGGTCGGCGCGGCGGTGGCGGTGGCGGACTTCTCTTGTGCGGTCGCAGTCGAGAGCGCGGCGAGAGAAGCCGCAAGCACGGCCCAGAGAGCCGCGCGTTTTTGGATGGAGGCACACATATTCAAGGCGGCGCCAATCAGATGGCAGCCAGAGTTTCGCAGACTGTTCACGCAGCGCGTGGTGGTTTCCGAATCGGCCACGCGCGCCGCGCCCAGCCAGAGCACGTTGGGCACGCCGCTGGAATAGACCAGCGCGTCCGCCGTCGTGGCGGGCGGCAACTCGACGAGCACCAGCGCGTTTTCTTCGTGCTGCCACGTCGAGAAGGCGCGTTCCCAATGCACGGGCAAGGCGTTGTTGCCCGCTTCGAGCATCAAAGTTTGCCGCGCCACGGCCACGACATCTTTCGTCGGCGGCGGCGTGACGACAGTGTTGCCCGGCTGCGAGAAATCCGGCGTCGGCACCACAAGCACGCGGTTGCCGGTGCGCAGTCCGGCGTTGGCCAGCAAATCAATCACGGTGGAACGGCCCTCGCCGTTTGTCGCGGAAATGATGCCGCAAACGAAACAGCCGCGTTTGTCCGCGCGTGCTGCGCCGCGAATCAAGTTCAGCGTCTCGACGGCCCAATAATCTTTTTGCGCCACGGACAGGCCTTTCAAGTCCGGCACCACGGCCAGCACGGGAAGCTGCGTGGCTTCTTCCATCGCGTCGCGGTTGCGAATGACCCGGCGACGACGGCTGAAGCCGTAGCCCATCGTGGCCAGGCCCAGCCCGATCAGCGCGCCCATCGCGTAGTGCGAAAGAAGCCGCGACGTTTCCGTGACGCGCACGACGGCGACCTGCTCGGCCTGCCGCCACTTCTCGGAATCCTGCCCGCCCGTCACCACGCGGGACTGGATGAGCTGATCGCGATACGCACTGAGCGCGGAGTATTCGGCTTTCACGCGCGCGAGTTCGACCTCGTTGGCGGCAGTCTTGGACAAAGTTTTCTCGGTCGTGGCAACTGCGGAATTTTTCTTCGTCACGACGGGCGCAGGTGTTGGCGACTGTTTGGAAATCTCGCGTTGCAACGCGGCAATGGACGCGCGCAATTCCTTCACGCGCGGATGCTCCTCCGTGAAGCGCGTGAGGGCCTGCGCGAGTTCCAGTTGCACCGCACGCAAGGCCAGCGTCTCCGCGCTGGCCGCCGGCTCCTCCGCCAGCACGGGCGTGCTGGTCACAGCGGCGACCACGGCGGGCGAGGCATCGCCGAGACGGGAACGCAATTCTTGCAAGCGCCGTTGCGCGGCGGCGATCTGGCGCTCACCTTCCTCCCCGCGTTTCGCAACCCATTCATCCGCGCAGCGCGCGACGTGCGCGGCAAAATCTTCCGCCAGCACGCGCGCCGAAGCGTCATCGTCCGCCGTGACCGTGGCGGTCAGAAACGATTGCCCCGGCTCAATGATGACCTGGCAGCGGCCTTGAAGATTCTGAGTGGAAATCCCCGGCGGCAGCTTGGCCTTCAGTCGCGCGAGCACCTCGCCGGCCGTAACAGAGGCAGAAAAATCTGCCGCCTCGGCCTTGGTGCCGAAGCGGCGTTCAAACGCGAACAGGCGAACAGAAGCAGCGTGAGGGCGTGTGAAAAAAGCAAAACTCAAACCGGCCAGCGCGCAGAGCAGCGTGAGGGCGGCGAAACGCATGGGCCACGACCGGCGCGGCGTGCGCCCGGCGCGAACGGGCGGCGACGAAACGGCGCCCTCGTCACGCGGACGCGGAGCGGGCAACTCGATTTCAGGTTTCTGCCGGGGCCACATGATTGTGCGATTTGATTTTTCGGACGCTTAGAGCTTTGGAAAATCTGCTCCCGAAAGCAATCCGCATTTGTACGGGGATGAGACACCGAGGACACCGAATGCGCTGGTTGTGGACAGTTACGGCGCGACCGCAGGCTTGGAGGGGCGCGGCACGAACGCTGCGAGCACGGGCCGCATGACAATCGTTTTTATCATCGGCGGAGTCTGGCTCGGCGGTTCGGCGTTGCTCATGTCAGCCCTCGCGCTGGCCGCGAAACGCCCGACGCCGCATTGTGAAAGCTCTGAAGCTGAATTGCGCGAAGCGGCCTGAGCCGTTGCTGATTTCGTTCCGAGAACACGCCCCGGTTTCCCCCCGGCGGCGTTTTTCTTTTCCCACCCGCTTCCGAACCGCCGCGCCGTTGCGGCCCGGCTAAATCCCCTCGCCCAGATTCGGCCCGATCTGGTGGCTGACAGAAACTTCCGCACTCATCTTGCCGTCGTCGCTGCCGAGGACGCGGTAGGTACGGATTTGGAAAGAGACCGGCATACCGTCACTCAGGTTCAGGCGCGCGTATTCCTCCTTGGTCATCCGCGAGCGCAGGATCAGGCCGCTCGGCAGTTCGATTTCCACGCGCAACATGATGCCGAGGAAGTAGGTGTGGCGCAGCACGGCCTGATAACGGAAGGCGTCCAGCTCGGGAGAAATCTGCACCGAGTAGGGACGGAAACCGAGACGCAGCTTCTGCCCGTCCGCCACGCCGTGCGCGGGGAATTCCAGCTCGTTCAAGCGCGCCACGCCAGCGCGCACTTCGCATTCCAGCACGTTCATCACACCGATGAAGCGCGCCACGAACTCGCTGTTTGGCTGCTCGTACACTTCGCGCGGACTGCCGACTTGTTCCAGCTTGCCCTGCGAAAAAATCACGATGCGGTCGGAGACTTCCAGCGCCTCTTCCTGGTCGTGCGTGACGAACAGCGTGGTCACGTTCAAGTCGTGGTGCAGATGCACCAGCCACTCGCGCAACTCCTGGCGAATCTTCGCGTCCACCGCGCCGAACGGCTCGTCGAGCAGCAGCACGTCGGGCTTGGGCGCGAGCGCGCGCGCAATGGCCACGCGCTGGCGCTGACCACCGGAGAGCTGGTGCGGGAGACGCTTTTCAAAGCCTTTGAGTTCGAGCAACTCCAGCAACTCCGCCACGCGCGCCTCGATGTCGGCGGGCTTCCACTTCTTAATCTTCAATCCGAAGGCCACGTTCTTGAACACGTTCATGGTGTTGAAGAGCGCGTAGTTCTGGAACACGAAACCGATGTTGCGCTTCTGGACCTTGATGTCGTTCACACGCTGGCCGCGGATGAAGATGTCGCCTTCCGTCGGCGTTTCCAGTCCGGCGATCATGCGGAGCACGGTCGTCTTGCCTCCGCCGCTTGGGCCGAGCAGCGCGATCAACTCGCCCTCTTTGACCGAGAAGCCGACGTTGCTGACTGCGGCCACATCGCCGAAACGCTTGCTGACATTCTTGAGTTCGATGCTCATGAAAATTGATTCCCCGACACGGGCTGCTCGACGGCCTGCTGCGCGGCTTCCTCTTCTTTTTGCGCGCGATATTCCAGCCAGGTTTTGATGCCTAGGGTGACAAGCGCGAGCATCGCGAGCAGGCTGGCCACGGCGAACGCGCCCACGGCGTTGTATTCTTTGTAGAGCCGCTCGACTTGCAGCGGCATCGTCTCGGTCATGCCAACGATGCCGGCGGAGACCACGGAGACGGCGCCGAATTCACCCATCGCCCGCGCGTTGCAAAGAATGATGCCGTAGATCAATCCCCACTTCACCGACGGCAGGGTCACGTACCAAAAAGTTTTCCAGCCGCTCGCGCCCAGCGTCAGCGCGGCCTGCTCCTGCGTGGTGCCCGTGGCCTGCATGACCGGGATCAATTCCCGTGCGACGAACGGGAAGGTGATGAACACCGTGGCCAGCACGATGCCCGGCACGGCGTAGATGATTTTCAAATCATGGTCGTTCAGCCACGAGCCGAAGTAGCCCTGCATTCCGAAGAGCAGCACATACATCAAGCCCGCGACGACGGGCGACACGGAGAACGGCAGATCAATCAGCGTGGTCAGCAGCGACTTGCCGCGAAACTCGAACTTCGCCACCGCCCACGCCGCCGCGAGGCCGAAGACGACGTTGCACGGCACGGCGATGGCCGCGACGATCAAGGTCAGCTTCATCGCCGCCCACGAATCGGGATGAGCCAGCGCCTGAAAATAATAAACGAAGCCCTTGCTCAAGGCCTGCGCGAAGACGTTGACCAACGGCAGCAGCAGGAAGACGACGGAGAAAATCAGCGCCACGCTGATGAGCAGCCATTTGACGAACGGCGATTCTTCCGAGCCGCGCCGTGAGGCGCTGGTCAGTCCGCGTTTGTTATTTTTGACGTAGCCGGCCATGTCAGCGCGTGAAGCGGTTCGCCCACGCTTCGAGGTAATTGATGGAAATAAGAATCACGAACGAGATGACGAGCAGCACCGCCGCCACCGCCGTCGCGCCAAGGAAATCGTAATCCTCCAGGCGATACACGATGAGGTAGGGCGCGATCTCCGTGCTGAACGGTTTGTTCGCCGAGATGAAAACAATGGAGCCGTACTCGCCGACCGCGCGGGCAAACGACAGCGCAAAGCCCGTGATGATCGTCGGCACCAAGCTTGGCCCGATGACTTGGAGAAAGGTGCGCCAGCGCCCTGCCCCGAGCGTGGCCGCCGCTTCTTCGAGTCCGCGATCCAGATTTTCCAGAACCGGCTGGAGCGTGCGGACGGAGAACGGCATCCCCACAAACGTGAGCGCGATGACCACGCCGAGCGGCGTGAACGCGCCTTCGATGCCCATCGGCACCAGATATTTTCCGAGCCAGCCGTTGGCGGCGAACAAGTTGGCGAGCGTCAGACCCGCGACCGCCGTCGGCAGTGCGAACGGAAAATCCACCAGCGCATCAATGAATTTTCGGCCGGGAAACGTGTAGCGCACCAGCACCCTCGCGAGGATGGAGCCGAACACGGCGTTCATGCAGGCGGCGATGAGAGACTCGCCGAAGGTGAGTTTGGAGGCCGCCATCGCGCGGTCGGTCGTGACCACGCGCCAGAAATCTGCCCAGGACATCTGCGACGTTTTCAGGAACAGCGCCGCCATCGGAATGAGGACAATCGCGCTGAGATAGAACAGCGTGAACCCCATCGTCAGGTTGAAACCTGGCAAGGCGTTAAATTTCCTGTTCAGCATGGGCGAGTTATCGAATCAGAAGCCGCGCGGAGTGAGAAACAATTTTTCCCGTGAAGATGAGCCATGAAAGCCATCGCTCGACGACGACTCCGCAAACCTTTTCTCCCTCTCCTCCATTCGGAATGGAGGAGAGGGCCGGGGAGAGGAGGCGGCTTGATGAACACGCACGCGTTTGAATCTTGCTCGGCTGCTCCTCTCCCTAACCCTCTCCTCACTCGTTCCTCGCGAAGAGAGGGAACCAGTCGCGCCGCTCTGCGCGGCGCGACTGGTCGCAGCGCGACCAGTTCCACCTTCCACACGTTTTCGGGAGTCACGCTCAAATGTTCTGCGCCACGGAGATGATCGTCCGGTATTCCGCGAGGATGCTGTGCAGCGCCGCGTTCACCGCCTCGACTTGCAGGTGCAGCGCGCAGCGTTGGGGCGTCTCGAAGGTGATTTCAAACGGCGGATGCGTCAGCCCGTGCGGCGACTTGAGCACGCCGTTGTAGCAGGAGTTGATGATGCCGCGATTCGCCGGGAAACCGTCAATGGTTCCGCGCGGGTTGCGGGGCAGGAACTGTTCCGCCGCGCGCAACGCGGGCTCGAGCAGATACTCGGAGAGCACCGCGCCGTTCACGAAACCATACAAGCCGTCGCTCGTGTCGTCCGAGTGCAGCGTCACGATGCCGTGGAAGGCGTGCGTCCAGATTTCCGTTTCCAGCGCGCGCACTTCGGGATGGTCGGAGTTGATCCAGAATTCCCGGTTCAAATCCACGCCGGCGCGCGAGTGACGCGTACGGTCCGCGAAGCCGGTCGGATTGCACACGGGGTAAATGAAGAGCGCGTAGCCGCGCGCCAGATCGGGATTCTTTTCCAGCGCGTGCAGAAACCGCACGAGGCCGAGCGCCCCCTCCGGCTCGTCGCCGTGGATGGTCGCGAAAACGCCGAGGCGGATGGTGTCGCCGCCGCCGCGCGGCCCGAGGAATACGTAGCGCGGAATCTGATGCCGCTGCCCCGCGTGCTCAAACTCCACGAGCGGCTTGGCGATCAGGTAGTCGGACTGCGCGGCGATTTCGTCGAAGGGCGAGAGAAAACCCGTCGGTGCCGTGGGCGCGGGCGGGGCCACCGGGCGCGCGTTCAGATACGGAAGTTTCAAAGTGGTTTTCATATTTTGTTTGGCGAGACGGAGCGGGTGTCAGAAGTCTGCCACCCGCCCCGTGGGTCTCTCGCTGGTTCTCGTTACTTGCTGGCGCGCTGGATTTCATCGAACACGCCGCCGTCGGCGAAGTGCATTCTCTGCGCCTTGGCCCAGCCGCCGAAGACTTCATCAATGGTGATGAGCTTCAGTTTCGGAAACTGCGCCTCGTACTTTTTCGCGATGGCTTCATTGCGCGGGCGGTAGAAATTCTTCGCCGCAATTTCCTGGCCCACGTCCGAGTAAAGATACTCGACGTAGGCTTTCGCCACCGCCTCGTTACCCTTCTTCTTCGCGACCTTCTCCACCACCGTGACCGGCGGTTCGGCGAGAATGCTCAACGACGGGTTCACGATCTCGAACTTGTCGCCGCCGTATTCCTGGAGCGCGAGATACGCCTCGTTCTCCCAGCCCACCAGCACGTCGCCGATGCCGCGCTGGATGAACGTGGTCGTCGCGCCACGCGCGCCGCTGTCGAAGACCGGCACGTTGCTGTAGAGCTTGCTGACGAACTCCTTCGCCTTCGCCTCGCTGCGCTGGTTGTGTTCCAGCGCGTAACCCCACGCCGCGAGATACGCCCAGCGCGCCGCGCCCGAGGTCTTCGGATTCGCCGGAATGATTTTCACGCCGGGCTTCACGAGGTCATCCCAGTCCTTGATGCCCTTGGGATTTCCCTTCCGCACCACGAACACGATGGTCGAGGTGTAGGGCGAACTGTTGTGCGGCAACCGCTTCTGCCAGTCCGCCGGCACGACTTTCGCCCGCTCGGCGATGGCATCAATGTCGTAGGCCAGCGCGAGCGTGACGATGTCGGCGTCGAGTCCGTCCATGACCGCGCGGCCCTGCTTGCTCGAACCGCCGTGCGACTGCTTCACCGTGACCTTCTGCCCGGTCTTCGCCTCCCAGTGCTTCGCGAAGGCGTCGTTGTATTCGACAAAAAGTTCGCGGGTCGGATCGTAGGACACGTTGAGCAATTCCGCGCCCCGCTTCGCGTCGCACCCGGTCAACACCACGCAGGCGAGCGCCAAAATTTTCAGCAAATAATGTTTCATGCGTCGGTCATTAGGTTCGGAAAGAGAGTGCGAGTTCGACGCGACGGTTCAAGACCTGTTCAGCCTGCGCGGCCCTCCCAATTTGTTCCCCGCTGAAGCGCAGCGACTCGACTTGCTTCAGCACAATCCCCACCCATTCAGGCGAGATTTCAATTCCGTTTAATGATGCGTTCAATTCGCTAGTTTCCTTCCAACGGCGGCGACACTAGCCTTAATTCCTACTCAGTCAATAGTGTTTGTAAGAAATGTTTCCCCCAATGAAACCAAGCCAATGACCATGCCTGAACAAAAACTTGATTGAACGACTGTAGATTCCTACGGTTCGCGTAATGAAACTGTCCACTCGCGGAGAATACGCCCTGCGCGCCCTGCTCGTGCTCGGACGCGACTATCAGGAGGATGATTCCGTCGTGCGCATCCAAGAAATCTCCGACCAGCAGAACATCCCGAAACGGTTCCTCGAACAGATTCTCAACGACCTCAAATCCGCGCGCGTGGTCGAGAGCAAGCGCGGGGTCGCGGGCGGCTACCGTCTCGCGCGGTCGCCGGAAAAAATCACGTTGGCCGAAGTCATCCGCCATGTCGAAGGCGCGCTCGCGCCCGTCAGTTGCGTGAGCGAACGCTTCTACGAAAAATGCTCCTGCCCCGATGAAGCCCGCTGCGCCATCCGCTCCGTGATGAAGGAAGCCCGCGACGCCGTGGTGAAAGTCGTCGAGCGCGTGACCCTCGCCGAGATGTGCGAACGCGCCCGCAAGCTGGAGCAGGAACCGCTCAGCGCGTCGGACTTTGTGATTTAAGCGCCGGTTCAAGAAACGCCCGGATGCCGCGCGCCCAGGCTCGGGCCGTTTGCTCCTTTACGCCCAAGGGCCGGTCATTAAGCTGCCGCCCCGATGAGTTCACTGCTGATTACGGGCGGGCGCGTGATTGACCCCGCAAGTTCCTTCGATGCCTTGGCGGACGTGTTGTTGCGCGATGGAAAGATCGTCGCGGTCGGAAACGACGCAGCCAAATCTGCGGCGGCCAACGACGAACGTCTCGATGCGCGCGGAAAAATTGTCTGCCCCGGCCTCATTGACCTGCATGTGCATCTCCGCGAGCCGGGCCAGTCCGCGAAGGAAACCATCGCCACCGGCACGCGGGCGGCGGCGCGCGGCGGGTTCACCACCATCGTGTGCATGCCGAACACCTCGCCGAGCATTGATAATCCGGCGGCGGTCGCGCTCGTCAAGGAGAAGGCCGAGCGCGAGGGCGTCATCAATGTGTTCGTCGCCGGGGCCATCACCAAGGGCATCGCTGGTGAAGAACTTGCGCCCATCGGCTCGCTGAAACAGGCGGGCGTGGTCGCCATCACCGACGACGGCCATTGCATTCAGAACAACGAGCTGATGCGCCGCGCGCTGGAGTACGCGCGCATGTTTGATCTGCCGGTCATGGACCATTGCCAGGACTACGCGCTCGTGACGGACGGCGTGATGCACGAGGGCTACTGGAGCGCGGCGCTCGGCCTGGGCGGCTGGCCGGCGGCGGGCGAGGACATGATCGTGGCGCGGAACATCCTGCTCGCCGAACTCACCGGCACACGCATCCACTGCCAGCATCTCAGCAGCGCGCGCTCGGTGGAACTGCTGCGCGCGGCCAAGCAGCGCGGCGTGCCGATTTCCGGCGAGGCGTGCCCGCATCATTTCGTGCTCACCGACGCGGCGGTGGCGGGCAGCGAGGAGTTCTGGCGTGAGGACGGGAAACAAGTTTTCGGCTACAGCGGCGACGCGGAGAAACCCGCATGGCCCAAGTACGACACGAACTTCAAAATGAATCCGCCGCTCCGCTCCGCCGCCGACCGCGAGGCGGTGCTCGCCGGCTTGTGCGACGGGACGATTGAAATCCTGTGCAGCGACCACGCACCGCATTGCGATTACGAAAAGGAAGTGGAGTTTGACTACGCGCCCTTCGGCATCACGGGCTTCGAGACGGAACTGCCGCTTTCGCTCATGCAGCTTTATCACACGAAACGTCTTTCGCTTTCCGACCTCATCGCGAAGTTCACCGTGGCCCCCGCGCGGTTGCTCAAGCTGAACAAAGGCACGCTCGCCATCGGCCAGGACGCGGACGTGACGGTCTTTGATGCGGACGCGGAATGGACCTACGACCGCATGGCCTCCGCCAGCAAGTCGCGCAACTCGCCCTTCGGCGGCTGGCGCATGAAAGGCCGCGTGACCGCCACGGTGGTCGCGGGGAAAATTGTTCACCGCGAAATTTAGTTCTCCACGCGCCGCATGAAAATCGCGCTCGCCTCCGACCACGCCGGCTTTGAATACAAACAGGCCATCCACGAGTGGCTCACCGCGCACGGCCATCAGGTGCAAGACTTCGGCACCTTCAGCACGGAGCGCGTGGATTATCCCGACTTCATCCGCCCGGCGGCGGAAGCCGTGGCGCGCGGTGAATGTGAGCGCGGCATCGTGCTCGGCGGTTCGGGAAATGGTGAGGCCATCGCGGCCAACAAAGTGCGCGGGGTGCGTTGCGCCTTGGCTTGGAGCGAAGACACCGCCCGCCTCTCGCGCGAGCACAACGACGCCAACGTGCTGTCCCTCGGCCAGCGCACTATCCCGCGCGAACTCGCGCTGCGGCTCGTGGAAATCTGGATGACTACGCCCTTCGAGGGCGGACGCCACGTCGCGCGGATTCGGAAGATTGAAGGCGAGTAGGGCCGCGCGGCTGGGAGGACGCGCCCAACGCGGCCCTACCGGCGCGAGCCGTCCCACCACGGGCTACTTAATCTTGTAGCTGCCGTCGTCGAGCTTCTCGCGATACTTGTCGTGGCAGGCCTTGCAGTTCTTGCCCACGGCGCCCCACTGCGATTTCACCTTGTCCCAGTCGCCGGCTTTCGCCGCCGCCGCCGCGCCCACCGCGCCCGCCGCCGAGTCATCCGCCCATTTCACCGCGTCCTCGTTCTTGCGCGCCTTGAAGAAGGCGGCCATGGCCTGGTAAGCGTCGGCCGTGTCAGTGCCATCCTTCTCGATGGCGGCGGCGTTCTTCGACTCGAAGTTGGCTTTGA
>JANNGC010000153.1:0-1846 GCA_031380445.1 Pedosphaera sp. | reverse complement strand
ACGCGGTGACCATTGCCGTGGGCGCCAGGTTTCGCGGCGACGCTTCGTCGGTAAAAATCTCGAACTCATCCACGCACGGCTCGATGAGGCCGAGCGTCGGATGCAGGTTCGCGTCATGAATCGTGAAGCGCACGAACTTCGCTTCGACCGGCGCAAACGATTCCGTGTTCTCCTTCGCGCTCGTCAGGCGGCGCTCGGTTCCGGTTCGCGCCAGAGTCACGAACTGCGCGAGCTGTCGATCAATATCCCCCACCCGCCGGCGCAGCGGTTCGGCTTCAAGTTTGCGCGCCTCGGCTTCCGGTGTGCGCAGTTCGCGGTCCTCATACTCCACGCCCGCAACAAACGCCTGCATGGCGTAATAATCCTTCGCCGTGATCGGATCGAACTTGTGATCGTGACAGCGTGCGCAGCCGATGCTGAGCCCAAGGAAAGTCTGGCCAATGTTATTGACCATCTCATCGAGCGAGTCCTGCCGCGCCAGCCGGATGGACGGCGCATCCTTGCCGATCTGGCCGGGCAGCAGTACGGACGCGGTCAGGAGAAAGCCTGTCGCGGCGTCCTCGCCGAGCGCATCACCGACGATTTGCTCGCGGATAAACTGACCGTAGGGCGTGTCGTTGTTGAACGCTCGGATGACATAATCACGATACGGCCAGGCGTTCGGCCGCTCGGTGTTCACCTCGAAGCCGTGCGTGTCGGCGTAGCGCACGACATCGAGCCAGTGCTGCGCCCAGCGCTCACCATAGCGCGGCGACTTCAACAGTTCATCCACCACGCGCTCATGGGCATCGTCACGGCGATCCTTCGTGAAAGCCTCCACCTGCTCCGGTGACGGTGGCAGTCCAATCAGATCAAAGTGAACTCGGCGCAACCAGCTCGCCCGATCCGTTTCCGGCGCGGGCTTCAGGCCTTCCTTCTCCAGGCGCGCGAGGATGAAACGGTCCACGTCATTGCGCGCCCAGCGTTGATTCGTCGGCTTTGGCGGCGCGGGCGGCGTCACCGGTTTGAACGACCAATGCTCACGCGGATCAGTGAGCCTGGCAGTGTCCACGCCTTCGGGCCAGACCGCGCCTTCATTGATCCACCGGCTCAACGTCGCAATCTCCACCACCGACAAACGCTCTCCCTTGGGCGGCATCCGTTCGTCCTCGTCACGGGTGGTCACGAAGCGGATGAGCGGACTCTCCTTCGCCTTGCCCGGAATGATGTTGGGCGCGTGCTGTTCGCCGCCCTTGAACGCCGCTGCCTTCACGTCCAGGCGAAGACCGGACTTCTGCTTCTTCTCGCCGTGGCATTCGTAGCAGTGCCGCTCGAGAATGGGCCTCACCTCTCTCACGAAGTCCACCGGCAAAGACTGGACGCTCCGAGGCAGGAACAGGGCGAAGGCAAGGCCAGCCAGTTGAGCAGACCTGGTCATGTTGACGCCAAGGAAGCTTTCGCCGGCATGGATGAATTCCTCAGGCCAACAACCCATCGACCACGTTGCCCGCCACGTCGGTCAGCCTGTAGTCGCGGCCCTCGTGGCGGTAGATCATCTTTTTGTGGTCCACGCCCAGCAGCTTGAGCAGGGTGGCGTGGAGGTCATGCACGTGGACGGGGTCGTTGACGATGTTGTAGCCGAAGTCGTCGGTCTCGCCGTAAACTAGGCCGCGCTTGATGCCGCCGCCGGCTATCCAGATCGTGTAGCAGCGCGGATGATGATCGCGACCGAAGTTGTCGGAGGTGATCGCGCCCTGGCTGTAGGCGGTGCGGCCAAATTCTCCGCCCCAGATGACGAGCGTATCGTCGAGCAGGCCGCGCTGCTTCAGATCCTTGACAAGGGCGGCGCTCGGCTGATCGACGTCGC
>JANNGC010000634.1:0-2855 GCA_031380445.1 Pedosphaera sp. | reverse complement strand
ACCGCGATGATCTGCAACAGCGGGATACTGCCGAACCCGGGCGGCGGCAGAGGTGGAATGCCGAATCTGCCGAAGGATCATCTCGCCAAGTTGCGCACGCCGACCCTCTACGTTCTCGGTGGCGAAAAGGACATCGCCTACAAAAACGGCATGGACGACGTCCAGCGCATCAACCACGTGCCCGTCTTCGCGGCGAATCTGGATGTCGGACACGGCGGCACGTATCGCAAGCCACACGGCGGCGAATTCGCCAAGGTCGCGACCGCGTGGTTGCAGTGGCAGCTACGCAGCGACAAGGACGCAGCGAAGATGTTCGGCGGCGATCCTTGCGGACTGGCGAAGGTGGAAGGGTGGAAGGTGGAGAAGAAGAACATTCCGTGAGCAAACCTGCAGCGACTCAAAAACTATGAAAACCAAACTCTCGCTCCTTGCGTGCATTTCGATTTTGTCGAGTTCGCTGGGCGTGGCTCAGACGAATGAGCCGGTTGTCGAGGACTTCAAGCCCTCGACGGTGAATCAGCCCGGCCAGCAATATCCGATGGTCAATTCCCAGCGGCGCGTGCGCTATCGCGTCGTGGCACCCGAGGCCCAAGGCATCAGCGTGGGCCGGACGAAATTGACCAAGGGCGAGAGCGGCGTGTGGACCGGCACGTCGCAGCCGATGGATGAAGGTTTTCACTACTATCATCTCACGGTGGACGGCGGCACGTTCAACGATCCCGGCACGTTGAACTTCTACGGCTCGACGCGTTGGGAGAGCGGGGTTGAGATCCCCGCGCACGACCAGGACTTCTACGCGCTCAAAGATGTGCCGCACGGACGTGTGCAGCAGGTGCTCTTCCCGTCGAAGCTTACCAATACCGTCATCGCGCGAGTCGCCTACGTTTACACGCCGCCGGATTACGACAAGGACACCACGAAGCGCTACCCGGTGCTCTATCTGCAACACGGCTGGGGCGAGAACGAGTATGCGTGGTGGAACCAGGGTCGAGCCAATCTGATCATGGACAACCTGATCGCCGAGGGCAAAACGAAGCCGTTCATCATCGTGATGACCTACGGCTTGACGAATGAAGGTCCTGGTCCAGGCGCACGCCGCCGGCCCGCAGGAGGCACGAACACGAACGCAGTCGTGACCGCAACGTCCACGAATGCTCCCGGCCGCGGGCCGCTTGGCGGGGCGAATCCCTTCACCGGCGCGGCGGCCGTGTTCGAGAAAGTGCTGGTGGGCGAATTGATTCCATACATCGACGCGAACTTCCGCACGCTGACCGATCAGCCCAATCGCGGCATGGCCGGTCTCTCGATGGGCGGAATGGAAACCAAGTTCATCACGTTGAAGAATCTCGACAAGTTTTCGCACATCGGACTCTTCAGCGGCGGCGTCATCAACACGAATGATGTCAGCAGCACGGCGGGCTTCCGGGAGAAGGTCAAGGTCGTGTTCGCCAGTTGTGGCAGCCGCGAGAATCCCGGCAACATCAACGCCAATCACGCCGCGCTCATTTCCATCGGCCTCAAGAACACCGCGTATGTGTCGCCCGACACCGCGCACGAGTTCCAGACCTGGCGTCGGAGCCTGCATCAATTTGCGCCGCTTCTGTTCCGCGACTGAAAACGAAACGCAACTGAACCAACGAACAACATTATGAAAACAATACTCACGCTTCTCGCGCTGGGGGCAATTCTGTGTAGCTCGGTTTACGCCGCCGAACCGGTCAATGACTGGAAGCCCTGTCCCTCGAACCAGGCGGGCAAACAGTATCCGCAATACAACTCGGAGGGGCGCGTGAAGTTCCGCATCGTCGCGCCGGAGGCCAAAAGCGTGGGCTGCACGTTTCGAGAGAGCAGCGAGTTCACCAAGGGAGAAGACGGTGCGTGGTACGGCCACACGCGGCCGCTGGATGAAGGGTTTCACTACTACGCGATCAAGATCGACGGGGCTGAGGTGCCCGATCCGAACAGCCGCTACTTCTACGGCTCAAGCCGCTGGGGCAGCGCGGTGGAGATTCCGGCGAAGGACGCGGACTCCTACGCGCTCAAGAACGTGCCGCACGGGCAGCTTCGCGAGGTGCATTACTTCTCGAAGTCCACCGACAAGATGCGCCACATCTACGTTTACACCCCGCCCGACTACGACAAGAGCACGAGGAAACGCTATCCGGTGCTCTATCTCCAACATGGCGGTGGAGAAAATGAAACGGGCTGGGGCAGTCAGGGCCACGCGGGTTTGATCATGGACAATTTGATCGCCGAAGGAAAAGCCAAGCCCTTCATCATTGTGATGGAAAACGGTGGCGTCGGCGGTCCCCGTCCGACGAACGCGGCTCCGGCGACAGCGGGCGCGGCCGGCGCTGGTCCGGGCGGAAGCGGCGCATTCAACTTCAGCGCGTTCGAGAAAGTGCTCACCGAGGATTTGATTCCCTACATCGACGCGAACTTCCGCACCATCGCGAAGCAACCGCAACGAGCGATGGCCGGCCTTTCGATGGGCGGCATGCAGACCCGCGCCATCGCGCCGGCGCATCTCGACACGTTCTCGCACATCGGCGTGTTCAGCGGCGGGAGCATTGCCCCGACGAACATCACGGACTTGGCGAAGTTCAAGAAGGCGGTGAAGCTCGTGTTCGTCAGCTACGGGAGCAGCGAACTGGGCACCAACCGCGTGGGCGGACGCGGCTTCGGCGGCGACCCCAGGGAGGCTACCACTGCGCTGAAGGCTGCGGGCCTCAATGCCGTGTTCTACGAATCGCCCGATACCGGGCACGAATGGCTCGCCTGGCGGCGCAGCCTGCGCGAGATCGCGCCGCTGTTGTTCAAGAATTGATCGTAACTTTCATCCTTTGCATTCACTC
>JANNGC010000110.1:0-14816 GCA_031380445.1 Pedosphaera sp. | reverse complement strand
GGCTCCCGCCATGAAACACGAGGTTCTCAGTCGCGAAACACGCGCAAGAAATGCCGGATCGCCGGCCTGGGTTGCGGGCGCATGAGCGCATCACCGGACAGTTTCAATCTTCTTTTCACCGACCGACCGCACGACCGGATCACCGCCGCATGAAATCGTTGCTCAAGGAAAAAATCGTTCAGAGCGGACTCATTTACACGGTGCTGAGTTTTGTGACGGGCGGGTGCAATTTCTACTTCCAGAGAATCCTCAGCTCGGCCCTCGATGGTGACAACGGAGAGTACGGCGCCTTCAAGACGACGGCGGTTTTCGTCACGCTGCTCGGGCTGCCGTTGAGCATGGCGACGCAGGCCGTCATCCATCACATCGCCCATTACCAAGGCACGGGTAATGAAGCGCGACTGAACGGGCTGCTCGCCGGCTGCCGGAGCTTTCTCCTCAAGTTCACCATCGTGGTGAGCCTGCTCGGCGTGGCGCTCATCCAGCCATTGAGCAGTTATTTCGACATCCCGCGCGCCAGCCTCACGGTGTCCGCGCTCATCAGCCTGCTCATCGCGCTGTGGAGCGGCTACGCGGGCGCGCTGGCCCAGGGCCTGGGCTGGTTCAAACGCCTGGCGTTGATCAGCATTGGCGGCGTGGCCGCCAAATTGATTTTCACCTGGCTGCTCATACGCCGTTATCCCGTGGCGGAGACCGGCGTGATCGCGGTGTCCATCGGCGCGCTGGCCACGGCGGCGGTTTTTTTCTGGTGGCGCGATCTGTTCAAAACGGGCGAACGCATTGCGCCGTGGAACCGCGATTTCTTTCGCTACATGGCGGTGGCCGGGGCGGCGGTGGCGGCGCAATGGTGCTTCATGGACGGGTCCACGCTGGTCGTGGGCAAGTATTTCGCCAAGGCGGATCAAGATTCGTACGGCCGGGCCATCACCATCGCCGTCGGGCTGCATATGGCGGTGGCGCCACTGCTCGCGGTGCTGTTCGCGGCGCGTTCTTCCGAGCGCAGCGGACAGTCCATGTCCGCGCCGTTGCGCCTGCTCGCGCTCTACGCCACGGGACTCGCGTTCGGCGCGCTCGTGCTCTTCTTCGTGCGCGATCTGTGCGTGCTCTTCATTTTGAACCGCGCGTCGCCAGAGACGAGCGCGATGATTGTTCCGCTCGCTGTGACCATGATTTTCGTCGGACTCGTCCAAGCCCTCGGCATGTGGGCGCTGGCCAGCAACTGGATGAAATCCACCGTGCTCTACGGCGTGCTCGGCGCGACGTATTGGGCCGTGCTGCTGGGCGTGGCCTCGCAAGCTACGCCGACGTTGCCGCACACTGTCACGCCCGGCGCGAACGCGGGCGCGTTCATCATCAGCTTCCAGCCCTTGGCAAAAAATGACGCGACGAACTGCCGCATCCTGCATCAGTCGGGGAAAAATTCCGGGTTCACGGAAGTGACGAACATTTCGGGGACGCAGCACACCTTCCAGGCCGCGACGAACGAACTCACGATCCCGCACCAGTTCAAGGTGGTGACGGCGCTGCCGCCGAAATTGCTGCTGACGATTATGCCCGTCGCAGCGGCGACGTGCTTTGTCGTCATGCTGACAGTCTGGATTGTCACGCTGCGGCGGAGCCGGATGGTGAGACAATCCTGACAGGATTGCATCATCCAGCCCAGGGTTGCCGAGTCGGCGAGGCTACCCTGGGTTCTGATGCGGAAAACTTCCCAACTCTGAAAGAGTTGCATCAAGCCCGCGCCCCCTGTTCCCAGATTCAACCCTTTCAGGGTTGATGAATCATCACATCGCTCACCCAGCGTAGCGTCTCGGCGACGCAACGCTGGGCTGATTTATCCGAATCCTTACAGGATTCAAAACGGAGTGGCAGGCGATGTTGGTGAAGAGGCGACCGACTTCGATCGATTATTGTCCAGCCAGCTTTTTCAGCAGCGGCTTCAACTCCTTCTCCAGCCGCGCGGCGATTTTTTCGTAGCCCGCGTCGTTCGGATGCACGTAGTCGGACATCAGGCTCGGCGTGCCGATGAGTCCGTCGAGCAGGTTCGGGATGTGCATGACCTGCTTCTGTTCGGCGAGTTCGGCGAAGCCTTGGGCGTTTCCATCGCGCCACACCGTCCCGCCGCGAATGCCGATCAAGACCACGAAACTTCCCTGCGCGTGCAGCCGGTCAATCATCGCGCCGAGGTTGGCGAACATCTGTGCGCGCGACTGGCCGCGCAGCACATCGTTGCCACCGAAGCAAAGCAGCACCACGCGCGGCTGGAGCGCCTCGACTTCAGCGATGCGGCCCAGGCCGTCCGCCGTGGTCTCGCCGGCCACGCCGAGATTTTGCAGCGTGACGCCGAGGCGCGGGCCGAGCAGCGCGGGGTAGCCGCCGTTTCCCGCGCCCGTGCCGAGCGTGAGGCTGTCGCCAAACGCCACCCACGGACCGGTGGCGGCGGGCGGAAAATTCCGCCAGTCCCAGCGCCGCCCCGGCCAGAAGGCGTACGCGAGCAAGGCCAGCGTCACGAGCGAGCCAAGCACCAGCGTGCGGCGTGAAATCGTCATGTTGTTAAGACACCGTGGGCGAAGAATCGTCGCGGCTCAATGTTTGACTGCCCGCCTTCGCGGCGTGCGGGCTTTCCAGCCCGCAGCAAGCCACTGAGCCACGAGGCTGGTTGACCATCGGAGGCGTCCCTCAGTTCGCGGCTCGCTGCGGACTGGAAAGTCCGCGCGCCGGGGGCGTGGCCCGGCTCAGTTTCTTAACCTTCCGTGCATCCAGCCGCACTTTTCCTTCGTTCCTTGGATGTGACCTTGTCGCAGCGCCAGCACCCGTCTATAGCAGGGCCGGAAGTTTCCGGCCTGCTGGCGCGTGGCGACGCAGCCCCGGCCCAGAGCTTCCGTTTGGTTGTGAACGGTTCAATCCAAGAAGCCAGCGATCTCGATCTGATGGCCCGCGTCGCGAGCCTCGACCGGGCGGCGTTCGGTCAAATCTACGACCGTTACGCCGGGCTGCTCTTCTCCGTCGCCCTCCGGGTGCTGCGCCATGACAAGGACGCCGAGGACGTGGTGCAGGAAGTCTTTTTGCAAATCTGGAACAAGGCCGCGAGCTACGACTCCGCGCTCGGGCAGCCGTCGAGCTGGTTCGTCACGATGGTGCGGCACCGCGCCATTGACCGGCTGCGCGCAGTGCGCCGGCGTTACGAAGTGGTGCATGAAATTTCCGAGTCCGACACCGAGATCATGGATTCTGCCTCGTGGCTGCCGGAGGTGGAAGGCGCGGAGCGTTCCATCGCCGTGAAGTCCGCGCTGCAAAAACTTCCGGCGGAACAGCGCGAGTCTATCGAGTTCGCCTTCTTCGGCGGACTGACCCACGAGGAAATCGCCGCGCGACTGGCCCAGCCGCTCGGCACGATCAAGGCGCGCAACCGGCGCGGCAGGTTGAAACTGCGCGACAGTCTGGAGGAACGGCTATGACGAAGGAGCAACGTCAGGAACAAGCCTGCCTCCACGCCGCCGGCGCACTGCCAGCGGACGAGGCGCGCGAATTCGAGGACGCGCTGCGCCACGACACGGCGTTGCGCGCCGAGTTTGAATCGTGGCGTGATGTGACCGACTCGGTCGCGCTGGGCATTCCGCAGGTCGCGCCGCCGCCGGGGTTGAAGCAGAAAATTTTCGCGCAACTGGACTCCGCGCCGCCGCTGACGATTCTGCCCGCGCCCGCCGCGCTGCCGCCGGGCCGCGTCATTCCGCTCTGGATGCCGCTGGCCGCTGCCGCCGCCATAGTGCTGCTCGGCACCCTACTCGTCGGGAACCGCGAAGCCGCGCGCGAAGAGTCGCGACAACTGGCTGCAAAAGTTCAGGCGCTCGAAGACCATGCCGCGAAGCTCTCCGAGCAAACGCGGCTCGTGGACAAACAGTCCGGGCAGATTCAAATCCTTCAACAGCAGCTTCAAGTCGCCGCCGACCGCACGCTCACGCTCAACACGCAGTCCGTGGCGTTGCAAAACCAGTTGCGCCAGACCGAGGCGCTCAAGCGCGACCTCGACGCCATGAACCAGCGCGCGAACAAACTGAGCGCGGACAGCGACGGCCTCCGCGCGCAGCTCGCCGAACTCCAGTCCGCGCAACGCGTCTCGCTCATGCAGATCACGATGCTCAAGTCGCTGCTCGAAGGCTCGCCCGAGAGCGCGGGCGTCTCGGTGTGGGACAAGGAGCATCAGAAGGGGATTTTCGTGGCCGACAAACTGCCGCCGTTACCGGACGACAAGACGTATCAGCTCTGGGTGCTCGATCCGAAATACACCACGCCCGTTTCCGCCGGAACTTTCACCGTGGACGACAACGGTCATGCGCGCGTCGAGTTCACACCTGTGCTGCCGGTGGACCGTTCCGACCGGCTCGCCGTGAGCATCGAGCGCCGGGGCGGCGTGCCGCAGCCCGAAGGTCGCATCGTGCTGCTCACGCAATGACGGACGGAGCGGGCGGACCTGCTCCATCTTTCTCTTCGCCGGTCGGTCTCACGACTTGCTCCAGCCCACCAAGCTTTGCAATCTGTCCCGCATGAATTTGCGATTCCTTTTCACGGCTGCCGTCCTTGGCAGCACCGCTCTCCTCAATCACGCCGCCGAGATTCGTCCGGCGAACAAGCAGCGCACGGATGGCTCCATCGTGCTGCTCGCGACCAACGCCGTTCTGCACGGCACGAAGATTCAATACGAGCCGCAGCCGCACAAAAACACCCTCGGCTACTGGACGAAGGCGGAGGACTGGGCGAGCTGGGATTTCAAAGTGACGCAGCCGGGGAAGTTTGAAGTGACACTGACGCAGGCGTGCGGCAAGGGCAGTGGCGGGAGCGAAGTGAATTTTTCCATCGGAGAACAGGTGATTAAAGACGTGGTGCCGGAGACCGGCTCTTTCACCACTTGGACCAACCGCACCATCGGCACGTTCACGCTGGAGCGCGCGGGGGAATTGCAAATCGCCGTGAAGCCGGTCAAGAAACCCGGCCCCGCGGTGATGGACTTGCGCGCCATCACCTTGAGGCCGGTGAAATAATCCGTTCGTTTAGAAACGCCACGTCGCCGTCACGCCGCCGCCCGCGTCGAGCTTCTCGTATTCGGCGACGAGGGAATTCTTGGCGTCCGACCAGTTATAGCCCACGAAGCCGCGCACGGAAAAATTCGCGCACGGATACCAGCCCAGCGAAAAGCCGGCGGTGTGGATCATGTAGTTGTCCGTGTGCTCAAAGTCGTTGTACTGGAAACGGTAGTAGGGCTGCGCGGCGAGGGAGCAGGGCAAAGCCACGGTGTACGCGGCGAGAAAGGTGTGCTCCCAACGCTCGCTGCGGTCGTCGCGGACCTTCACACTGGTCCCGTCCACCAGCGGCGCGTCTTCGTCCGTGAAGTGGTAGCTGCCGAGGTAGGCGAACGAAAGCTGGCTGCGGTTGCACACACGGAAATTCCGCTGCACGGACCAGTGCGGCGACGCGTCGGTGTAAAACTCATCGTAGTTGTTCTTCCGCAAATCCTTGAAGCCGAAGAGGCGTGTGTAATCGAGGCCGAGCCCGAACTGGTAGTGCTTCGTTTGCGCGGTGAGGTTCGCGAAGAACGTGGAGGAGTCGAAGTCGAAGTCCTCGGCGTCGTAATGCACCGGACTGCCCACGGAACTGCTTTGCTCGAGCACCTTGTCGTTCCCAAAATAATTGTAGAACTGATGACGGTAGCCCAACTCGCCACGATAGGAGGCAAAGCGCGTGATGCACGGCTTCGTCATCAGTGCGCCTTCCACGGTCGTGACGGCCACGCCCGCGTCCTCCTTGTCGTGCTCGGTGTAGAGCATGTTGTCCGTGTAGAAGGACTGCACGTCCAAGCCGACGCGCAACCACGGCGTCTTCTTCGCGCGCAAGACGGACTGCGGGCCGACGTCCTCGCTCTCGCCATCGTAAAGCGCGGGGAGCGCGTCGCCGGGCTGCAACGTCGGCAGGGCGCTTTCCGTGGCGCGCTGGGCGCGCGTGGCGTCGGACTGGTTGACGCCGGGATTGATCTGCGCCTGGGCGACGGACAGAACTGCGCCGAGGGCCAGTATGGAGAAGATTATTTTCATGGCTCTGGATATTATGGAAATGGGGGAAACGGCGGAATGGGCGGAAACGGCGGTGGCGGTGGCGGCGGTGGTGATTGTGGATTCATGAACTGCTGCTGGGCGCGATAGACACCGTAGCCGAGGACGATTTTTCCACCGGGCAGGAAGACCTCGTCCGCCTGCGGATTGAAGACGACGGGTGGCGTGAGGCCGTTCTGCGCGAAGATCGGATTGACGGGTAGCGGATCATTCGCCGAACCGACGCGCCCAATCATCACGCCGGTCTCCTCAAAATTGCCGGAGATGATGGCGATGCGCTGCTTGGAGATTTCGTTGTTCACGTCACCGAGCGAGGGGAGCGGCGTGGAGAAACCGTTCACGAGTTGCGAGCCTTCAACGAGTTTGCCGAGATCCACTTTCACAATCGGGCCGAAGGTTTGTGAACCAGCCGGGACATAAACCATGTCACCCGCCGTCAGTTTCAAGCTCTGGCCGTTGGTCAGGGTAATCGTCCCCTTTCCTTCGAGCAGGATGCACTTGAAGCCGCCGTCCGGCGTCGAGGCGACAATGAGCGTGGTGCCGAGCACCGCCGCGCTGGCACCGGCAGATTTAATGGTGCCGCCGCCACGACCGGCCGGTGAATGGAACAGGACGCTGCCTTTTTCCAAATTCAGCACACGCCCGCTCTGCTCGAAGGAGAAAATGGTGTTCGCGCCGATGCGCGTGAGGGTGTTGTCGGCGGCTTTGAGTTCGGCGCGGGATTTGGCGCCGGTGCGGATTTTGTCCGGGGCGCGCACGGTATCGTTGGCCTTCGCGTCCTTCTCGGTGGTCTGCGGGGCGGCCACCTTCACTTCATTCACGACTTGCACGAGCGTGCTCTCGCGCAACTCCGCTGCGCCGAGCGACGCGGCGACGAGCGCGGTGGAAAGTAGAAATTTCAGTTTCATAACAGCTCCTTTTTGACGACCCACGAATGTCACAGCGCGCGGCGCAATGCAACGCGGAACAACGTGCGCAAAATCTATCGTCTGGCGGAACCGGAATCTTAACCACGGATTTCGCGGATGGCGCGGATGAAGAATTCCCAATCCGTGTCATCCGCGAAATCCGTGGTGAAAAACTTTTACTCCCCCGCCGTCTTGCTTGTCACCAGCCGCTCCGTTAAATCAGCCCGCCAACGAACATGAGTTCATCACGCATCATCGGCATCATCCCCGCGCGCTACGCCTCGACGCGGTTTCCGGGCAAGCCGCTGCATCCCATCGCCGGGAAGCCGCTCATCCAGCGCGTGGTCGAGCAGTGCCGGAAGGCGAAGTCGTTGAGCGACGTGATTGTGGCGACGGATGACGCACGCATCGCCGAGGTCGCGCGCCAGTTTTGCCGGGTGGAAATGACGCGCGAAGATCATCCCAGCGGATCGGATCGTATCGCCGAAGTGGCGGCCCGGCTGGACTGCGACGCGGTGGTGAACATCCAGGGTGATGAGCCGTTGATTGATCCGGCGGTGATTGATGCGGTCGCCGGCGCGTTGCAGCACAGTGAAATGTCCACCGCCGCCACGCCGGTTCGCAGCGTGGAAGATTACGAATCGGCAAACGTCGTGAAAGTCGTTGTCAGCACTTCGGGCCGCGCCATATATTTTTCCCGGCGCACGATTCCGTATGTCCGAGAGGCCGCCAGTCGTTCGAGCAGCGAACAGTTGGCGGCGTTTCCTTTTTTGAAGCACCTCGGCATCTACGGATACCGGCGCGAGACGCTGCTGCGACTGGTGCAGTTCCCGGTGTCGCCGCTGGAAAACGCGGAGAAGCTGGAACAGTTGCGCGCGCTGGAAAACGGCCTCCAGATCGCGGTCGTGACGGTGAATTACGACAGCGTAGGCGTGGATGTGCCGGGGGACGTGGCGCGGGTGGAAGCGATTTTGAATCAGCAAAAATGAAATACATTTTCGTAACCGGCGGCGTGGTGAGTTCGCTCGGCAAGGGCCTGACGGCCGCCGCGCTCGGCACCCTCCTCGAAAATCGCGGCCTCAAAGTCACGCTGCAAAAATTCGACCCCTACCTGAACGTCGATCCCGGCACCATGTCGCCCTACCAGCACGGCGAAGTGTATGTGCTCGACGACGGCGCGGAGACGGACCTCGACCTTGGCCATTACGAGCGCTTCACGAATGTCAGCCTCACGCGACTCAACAACCTGACCAGCGGGCAGGTTTATCAGACGGTGTTGAACAACGAGCGCGAAGGAAAATATCTCGGCAAGACCGTGCAGGTCATTCCGCACGTCACGGATGAAATCCAGTCGCGCATCTACCAACTCGCCGAACGCTCCAAGGCCGACGTGATGATCACCGAGATCGGCGGCACCACCGGCGACATCGAGGGGTTGCCCTTTCTCGAAGCCATCCGCGAGTTCGCGCTCGATGTCGGACCGCAGAACGCGATTTTCATCCACGTCACCTACGTGCCTTACATCAAGGCGGCGGGTGAATTGAAGACCAAGCCTACGCAGCAGTCGGTGGCGAAGCTCCGCGAGATCGGCATCACCCCGCAGATTCTCGCCGCCCGCTGCGAGTACCCGCTGGACAAGGAACTGCGCCAGAAAATTTCCATGTTCTGCAACGTGCCTTACGAGGCCGTGATCGAGGTCAAGGACGTGGACCATTCCATCTACGAACTCCCGCTCATGCTCCAGCGCGAGCGCATGGACGACCTCGTCTGCCGCCTGCTCCATCTCGACACGCCCGTCGCGAACATGACGCACTGGCAGGAGATCATCCGCAAGCTCATCGCCCCCGCGCACCGCGTGCGCATCGGCGTGGTCGGCAAATACATCGAGCTGCAGGACGCCTACAAATCGGTTTACGAAGCCGTGATGCACGGCGGCATCGCCAATGACTGCGGCGTGGAACTCGTGAAGCTCGACGCCGAGGACATCGAGCGCCAAGGACCGGACAACGTGCTCAAGGGACTCGGCGGCATCCTCGTCCCCGGTGGTTTTGGTGAGCGCGGCATCGAGGGAAAAATTCTCGCCGCGAAATACGCGCGGGAACACAAGGTCCCCTACCTCGGCCTCTGCCTCGGAATGCAGATTGCGACCATTGAGTTCGCCCGCAATGCCCTCGGCTTAGAGAAGGCCCACTCGACGGAGTTCGATCCCAAGACACCGCACCCCGTCATCGCCTTGCAGGAGGAGCAAAAGACCGTGACCAAAAAAGGCGGCACCATGCGCCTCGGCCTCACGCCCTCACAGCTCAAGCCGGACTCGCTCGCGGCCAAACTTTACGGCGCGTTCGTCATCCATGAGCGCCACCGCCACCGCTTCGAGTTCAACAACAAGTATCGCGAGCAGTTCGAGCAGGCCGGCTTCATCCTCAGCGGCACCACGCCCGACGGCAAGCTGGTCGAGATGATCGAGATTCCGGCGCACCCGTTCTACATCGCGTCGCAGTTTCACCCGGAGTTCCAGAGCAAGCCGCACCAACCGCACCCGCTGTTCAAAGGCTTCATCGCGGCCGCGCACGCGTTCATTCATCACCGGTCTTTGTAAGTCGGCGGCGCGCATGAGCTTCTTTGCTCTCATTGATCGGGAAGCGAGTTCACGGAAGCTGCCGTATCTCGTGATCGGCGGCTACGCGGTGATTGCCCACGGCTATCCGCGCCTGACGTTCGACTACGATTTCGCCATCGAACGGTCTCGGCAATCTGAATGGCTGGCCTGCGTCGGCGCGCTCGGCTACGTGGTGCATCATGACGGCGGCGCCTTTCTGCAACTCAGCTCGAAGCAACATGCCGAACCGGTGGATTTCATGCTTTTGAATGACAGCACTTTCACCAAGCTGTTCGCGAGTTCGGTCGAAAAGTCTGCGGGCGGCGTGCTGGTCCGTTTTCCCAGTGTTGAACATCTGATCGCGCTGAAGGTTCACGCTTTGCAACACACCCGCACGCGCCGGTTCCTGAAAGATTTTCAGGATGTGGTGGAACTGGTGCTGCGGAACAAAATCAATTTGGCGGATTCGAGCATTCAAGACATGTTCACGAAGTATGGAAACAACGAGCTTTATGAAAAAGTGCGACGCGCCTGCGCTGACGACGCCCAGCTCTGACCTTTGGCAAGGCATCGAGTTCCCGGTTGAGTCCGGGTTTGTTTCCGTTCTCCCCTCCGCCACGCTGGATGACGTAAATCGCGCCTGCGAGGAGATGAGGCCGACGGCTATGTCCTCAGCTAATTTTCTGAAGGAACGCCGCGCCCGCGTCATGGATGTCGAGTTCGTCATGTAACGGCGCACCCAACTGCAAATCTTTTCTCGCCCCTCGACTCCCATCCCCTGCTCTGCCAACTTCCCCGCCAATGGATTCAAAAAAGCTCGCGCTGCTCTGCCAGAAATTTGCGGATGACAAGAAGGCCGAAGACGTGATCGCGCTCGACGTGCGGAAACTATCGTCCGTCGCCGACTACTTTGTCATCTGCTCCGGCACGAGCGAACCGCACCTGCGCGCCATCTCCGACGCCATCACCAACGGCCTGCGCGACGAACACGACCTGCGCCCGCGCGCCATTGACGGCACGCTGCAAACCGCGTGGATCGTCATGGATTACTTCGATGTCATCGTGCATGTGATGAAGGCCGACGTGCGCGAGAAGTATGACTTGGAAGCGCTGTGGAGCGACGCCCCGCAAGTTAAAACGCCCAAGCCCAAGACGCCCAAGCCCCGCGCGAAGGCCAAAGCCAAGTCCAAGGCGTAGGCCAGTTAAAAACGGGCCGCCGGTGGCGCAAACAACTCCGTCGGCGACGGCTCTTTCCTGATCGGCGCAAACGTCATCCGATGCACCGGACACGGGCCGTGCTGCGCCAACGCGGCGAGATGCTGTTTCGTCCCGTAGCCTTTGTGCTCCGCGAAACCGTACTCGGGCCACTGCCGGTCACACTCCAGCATCATCCGGTCGCGCGTCACCTTCGCCAGCACGCTGGCGGCGGCGATGGAATAACTCTTCGCGTCGCCCTCGACGATGGGCGTCTGCTCACCGCGCGCGCTGGAGCGCAGATGACCATCAATCAGCACATGCAGCGGCGCAGGACTTAACTGCGCCAGCGCCTCATTCATGGCGCGGAAAGTCGCTTGCAGAATGTTGATTTCATCAATGACCGTGTGGTCGCTCCACGCGATGGCGTGACGCACCTCGGCCCGCGTGGTGAGAATGGAAAAGAAATTCTCCCGCTCCGTCGCCGTGAGTTGCTTGGAATCGTTCAGGCCATGCAGGGCGCGCGGCAAACCACACTTGATCCATTCCGCCGGAAACATCACCGCCGCCGCCACCACCGGCCCGGCCAGCGGCCCGCGCCCCGCCTCATCCACGCCCGCGATGAGCGCGCAACCGCGCGCGCGCAACGCGCGCTCGTAGCGGAATCGGGACTGGCCGGATGGTTTCAACACGCGGCGGGAAATTAGCGGCTCATGTTTCCTGGGCAATGCGTAAGACAGGAAAACCAGGCCGCAGCCTCGGTCAATTTCTCAACCGGAAGAACATCGTCCCCGCCGGATTCGTCACGCAGTACGGACTGGCGTTCCCTGGCCCGGACACGTCGGGCCACAGACCGGGACTGACGACGTTGGTCTGCTGGAGCGTGAGGCCGACACCCGACCACGAGACGACGACCACGTTGTTCGTCTGCGTGATCCGCAGCGACGTCTCCGAGGCCAGCGCGCGCACGAGCGAGACGGTGGAGCCGAAGACGACGTCCGAACTGTTCGTGCTTTGCTGATGCACTTCCACGGCGATCAGGTTGTCGCCGTCGAGCAGGTTGGTCATCGCGCTGCCGCCGATTCGGAACACGTCCGGCACGTCGAGCGTGGCTTCGCAGGAGTTGACCGGACAGCCGCTGGAGAACTGCGTGTAGCCCGCCGGGCCGGGACTCATCCGCACGCGCTGAATCTCCGTGCCGTTCAAATAAAAGATCGCGCCGTCATCAATGTAGTTGGTGAAGACCAGCCCGAATCCTTCCGGTGAACCGGCAAAAGAAAAGTGCGTGCGAAAATAATAGGTCGGATACGGTCCGCCGCCCGGCGTGCCCGGCACGGGCGTGCGGCGCGGGCTGACGCCCACGTTCTCCTCCAAGTAGAGCAGCGCCGGTCCCGGCCCCATCCAGTCCTCGTCGTCGTAATCCATCGCCGGCCAGTTCGAGCCGGCGACGTTGTTGGTCGTGAACCGCCAGCCGTTCGTGAACGCCAGCAGCGATTGCACGAAGGGTGTCGTGGTGAACGTGCCGTCGAAAGTGAACGCGTTCGTGCCCGTCGCGGACACGAGCCGGTAGTAGTAAGTCGTGACTGCCTGCAAGCCAGTGAGCACGAGGGCGTGGTTCAAAGTGAGATTCTCATCCAGCGGCGATGCCGAACCGAGCAGCGGCGTGAGTCCGTAAAAAATTTGCGCAGTGGAATTCGAGTGCGTCGTCCAGGTGAAGACCGCGTTCGTGTCGCCGGGCGCAATGACGACGTCTGAGAAGAACGGAGGCAGCACCGCTGGAGGCGGCAGGGTGAAGTGGACGGCGCTTTCAAAGGTGACATCGCTGCTGGGATTGCCGCCGGGCACACGGAAATTATGCGCCTCCACGGCGTAATAATTTGTCCCCACCACAAGGTTGCTCAAAGCGCTGCCGGTGAGCGTGAACACCAGCGGACAGGTGGCGTTGTTGGTGAAGCCAAAGAAGCCGCATGGCACCAGCCCCGCCGACGGCGTGGCGTTGGTGATGATTCCCATCGGCATGTTTGTGCGGAAAATTTCCATGCCGTTCAGGTAGAACACCGCGCCGTCATCCAAAAAATTCGAGAACGTGAGCGTGAGTCCGTTCAGGTCGCCGTCATAAACAAAACTCTTGCGAAAGTAGTAGGTGAAAAAAGGGTAGTTCAACGGGCCTTCCAAGGCCATGCGCGTGCCGCTGGCAAAGTTTGGAATGTTCGACGTGTGGTTCTGCGTGGGCGCGGTGCTCAACGCCCACAAACAGGCCGGGCCGTTCGACCAGCCGCCATCGTTGTAGCTGGGCGCAGTCCAGTTCACGCTGTCGAGGTTGCCCGTGGTGTAGCGCCACGTTGCATTCAGCGGCACGAGCACGCCGCTGGCAAAGTTCGTGGTCGTGAACGGAAGCGCGCTGCACGACGACGCGTGCGGGATGCTGCCTTCGAGGGAGAGCGCGCGGTAGAAATACCGCTGGCCCGGCAGCAGCCCGGTCAGCGTCACGAGATGGTCCGTCACCGGCGCGGGATCAAACGTGGTCAACGTGCCGAGCGCGGTCGTGAGTCCGTATTCCACCTGCGTGCTGGCGGGCGCGAGGGTGTTCCAAGTAATCGTCGCCGCCGTCGTGCCAGGCGTGACAATTTCGTGGTTGATAAAAGATTCCAGCGGCAGCGCGAACACGCCGAGCAGCGAGCCACTGATGCGCTCACGCCCGAAAGCAGGCACGTAACTGGACCTGGTGAGCGCGAGCGGATTGCCGCCGGTACAGTTCTCCATATACAGCGCCGCCGAGCCGCCGCCGTCCATCGCAATGCCGTCCGTCGCGCCGAATTGCAGCGCCCAAAATCCCATGTCGGTGTCGTTCGCGCCGTCGCTGTAGCCGGGCTGCCGCCCGTCAATGACCAGCATGTGAAGGTAACGCCGGTCGGCCGAGAGTCCGAAGACCGTGCGCGGCTGCAACTGATGAAACGTCGGGTCGGGAAAGGTGCTGATGAGCGCGGTGTTGCCGATGATCACGCCGTTCGTCAGCACCGCGTAGTAGCCGCTCACGGCGGTGTAGATGCCCGCCGTGTTCGTGCCGGGCGGCGCGTTGCTCAAGGCGAGTGACGGCGTGTTGTTCGAGGTGAAGAGCATGGTGGCGTAGCGGTTGTTGCTGTCCGGCCCGAAGTCCGGCACCGACACCACCTGCCCCGTGCAAACCGAGAGTCCGAAGATGCGGCTGGGCAAACCATCGAGCGCCGGGTCGCTGGTCCAGTTCCCGCCGCTGAAGGTTTGATAGAAATTCGCCACGCTCGCGACTTGCACGCCGTGCTTTTTGATGAAATTGCTCACGCTGATCGAATAGGTCTCGCTGGATTCGAGCACGTAGTTCGTCGCGCGCGGGCTGGTGAAGAGGCGCACGTCGGGGTCTTGCAGATCGATGCGGAGACAGGTGGCGACTTGCAGCGTGCTGTTGGTGTAGGCCACGCCGTTGTTTGTGAACAGGGTCGCGGGCGTGTTCGTGCCAAGGGCTCGCTCGATGCCTTTGAAGATGGGAACCCACGGTGTGGCGACGACGTTCGCTCGCGCGGTGCCGGTAAGAAACAGGACGCAGAAAATAGCAGCGAAAATCGAACGGCACCCCATTGCGAAAGGCCCGCGATTCAGTCTGCAAAGTTCAGACACGTTCTGGACGGTCAAGAGCATGGGTCGGAGTTCAGTCTGCGCCGTACTTGTATTTGTAGCCTGGGATTGGGTCACGCGTGTAGGCGGCGTTCATCCCGTCGAAATGGATCGGGATGAAATCCACATGTCCGTCCACGAAGCCGACCACGCTCTCGGCGTCGTTGTAGAAAGGATGATTCTTTTTGCCGGTGCGACTGCGGTGCCACGAGAGCGGCGCGTGCGCCGTCCACTCCATGACGAGCAGCGTGCGCGCCGGGTCTTTGATGCTGCTCGCCGCGCGGCCGGCGATGTTCGGCACGCCGGGCAGATTGACGCCATTGAAGTTGTAGCTGCCGTAGTCAAATTTCGCGAGCGAGCGGA
>JANNGC010000056.1:0-1761 GCA_031380445.1 Pedosphaera sp. | reverse complement strand
AAGACCTGAACTGCGCGGCGGCGATCCAGTTCCTGCAAAACTGCCAGAACCTCCCCGGCGTGAACCGGCAGGCGTGGGTTTCCACGGATGCGAAGGATCGCGGCGGCTTCGTTTATGACCCGGACACCAGCAAGGCCGGCGGCGTCACGAACGCCAGCGGCCAGGTCGCGCTGCGCTCCTATGGCAGCATCAGCTACGCGGGGCTGCTCAGTTACATTTACGCGGACGTGAAGCCGTCCGACCCGCGCGTGCAGGCGGTGATGGACTGGTTGCGCGCGAATTATTCGCTCACGGAAAATCCGGGGATGGGCCAGCAAGGCTACTTCTACTACCTGCACCTGATGACGAAGGCGCTGACCGCCGCGCGCGTGGACGAACTGAAGACCGCCGACGACAAAACCCTCGACTGGCGGCGCGACGTGGCGATGCGGCTGATCAATCTCCAGAAAGCCGACGGCTCGTGGCAGAACGACACGGGCCGCTGGTGGGAGAAAGACCCGAACTTAGTGACGGCTTACGCGGTACTTTCGTTGGAGATGATTTGGCGCGGGATGTGACAGAGCGCTACTTCGCCTTCACCTGTGTCCAGACCTCGTCGTAGAGCCTGAGGTCGCGGCCCACGTCTTTCAGAAATTCCAACCGCGCCATCACGTCGGGCGGCGGATAGATGACGGGGTTGTGCAAGTTCTCCGGGCGGACATGATCGCGCGCAGCGAGGTTCGGCGTGGCGTAGAGATTGTAGTCCGCGAGACGCGCACCGATCTCGGGGATGAGGATGAAGTTGAGAAACTTCTCGGCCACGATCCGGTTCGGTGCCTTCGCGCAGATGGCGAGGTTGTCCATCCAGATCTGACTGCCCTCTTTCGGGATGAAATAATAAGTCTCCGGGTCTTCCGCTACGCCGCGCAGCGCGTCGCCGGAATAGGCGGGCGCATACGCCGCTTCTTTCGCCAGCACTTTGTTCTTCCCGCCCACGCCGCCCGCGAAACCGACCGAGCGTTTCTTGGCGCTGATGAGCAGGTCGCGCGCGGCGGCGAGTTGCTTCTTGTCGGTCGAGTTGAGCGAATGTCCTTGGAACTTCAACGCCACGCCGAGGCTGTCGCGCATCGAGTCCATGAGCAGAAAATCGCCGCGTTGCTCCTTCGCATCGAAGAGCAGCGCCCACGACTGGTTGTGCGGAATGACCGCAGGCCGGCGCGCGTAGATGCCCAGCGTCCCCCACTGATGCGGCACGGTGAAACGGTTGCTCGGGTCATACCACGGCGAGACGAAGCGCGGGTCGAGATGGCGGAGATTTGGCAGCGAGTCATGCCGCAGCGGCGCGACGAGTTTCAATTTGATGAGCGCGGGGACGATGTGGTCGGGCGGCACGATGACGTCGTATTGCGCCGCGCCGCCGCCCTGGAGCTTTGCGAGCATCGCCGACTCGTCCTCGTAGAGATCGATGGTGACCTTGGCGTCGTAGCGTTTCTCGAACTCGGTGATGATCCCGGGGTCAATGTATTCGCTCCAGATGAAGAGGTTCAGTTTGTAGTTCGCCGCGTGCGTGGAGGCGGCGCAGAACGCGAGCAAGAGAAGCGTGAGCAGACGTTGCATGGCGGGAGAGATAGCAGTGAGGAAGTAATCAGTGAAACAGTAATCAGTGCGGCAGGCAGCAATCGCACGGCCTGTTTTATCGTGGCGAAAGCGGCGCTGAAGCGACCGCACTCCAAACGCTCCGCGCCAGTCAAGGCGTTCGGTGCCGCGCGCCAGCGTTTGGAG
>JANNGC010000051.1:0-3468 GCA_031380445.1 Pedosphaera sp. | reverse complement strand
AGCATCAAATCCACGCCGCATTCGATGAGGTGATGAATCCGCTCGGAATGTTCGGCGCGGAGTTCGTCATCGGGTGGGACGAGGTCGGGACGGTAGCAGTCTTCGAGCGTGGAGATCGAGCCAGCCAAGAAGCGCGGTTTATCCGCAGTCACATTGGCAATCGCGGCGCGGGCGATGTCCACGGCGCGGCGGGTGAGTTCTAGGGCGCGATCCGCGTTGCCACTGGGCGCAAGCGCGCGGCGGTGCGTGCGGAATGTATTCGTGCTGATAATGTCCGCGCCTGCTCGAAGATAATCCTCATGAATGTCCTGCAGGATTCTCGCATCGCATTCATTGATCAGCGCTCGGGCTGACCAAAGCGGCAGCCCGGTATCTACTCCCCGGCGATTGAGCTCGGTGCCAGTTGCGCCGTCGAGGATGAGATGGACGGATTGGGCGAGAGAAGTCAGGAATGTCATTGAGTTCAGTTATGAGCAGCCTTGCCCGTGGCTGCGCACGGGTGCTCCTTGAGGAATGTCTCCGCCTCGTTCCGGCGGCGCTTGATGTCTTCGGCCTTCAACGCATTGGTCAAAACTGCTTGTCTGTCCCTGTGAGCGTTCCGCCGAGAATGATTGATCGCGTCACGCCAAGAGCTTCGACAAATGCTTCGCAAGATTCGCTCCGAGTGCGCTTACGCGGGCCTGCTGTTTCTCGTCCACGAGTGCGCCATCCGGCGTGAATGCTTCGTAGGCTTTGCCGATGGATACTTGGTCCGGCAGGACGGTGATGCCAATGCTGCCAAGGATTGCCCGCAGATGCACGAGGCCGCGCATCCCCCCGAGACCGCCCGGTGAAGCGGAGCAGACGACGGCCGTTTTGCCTGTCAGCGCCGAGAGCGATGGTTCGTCCTCGGACTCTCCGCGCGAGACCCAATCAATCGCGTTTTTCAGCGCGGCGGTGATGCTGCTGTTGTATTCCGGCGAGGCGATGATGAGGCCATCGTGTTCGCGGAAAATCGCTTTGAGTTGCTTCGCTGCCTCCGGCATTCCGCTGCCGGCTTCGAGGTCTTCATCGAAGATCGGAAGCGCGAAATCACGGAGCGAAATCACAGTGACCTCCGCGCCTGCCTCGCGACCGCCGGCGGCTGCGACAGCGGCGAGTTTTTGGTTGTAGGAATCGCGGCGAAGACTGCCGCCAAATGCGAGGATGCGTGGTGTGTTCATGGTGTGTTTTAAAAATGTGCGCGACTTGCACCGATGGATCTCAAATCCATCGTTGCAGTGCCTCCAGCGTATCCGACGGCTTTGTGTTGAAGCAGATTTTGGAGTGTGGAGCGTGCTCGTGGACGACGTTGATCAATTTTTCGAAAAGGAGGAAGTTGCTCGGCGCAGTACGGACACCCGCGCCAATCATGATGCAGTCGAATTGCCGCTTTTTGAGGTGCGCGGTGACTACCGCCTCCGCCGTCTGGCCAAAGTCGGTGAGGCAATGCACCGCGTCATAGCCGAGAGTCTTCAGCCCGACTTCGGCAGCCTTGAGTCCCTCCAACACCTTCGCAGCGGTCATTCCGGGAAACGCCGCGAAGTCGGGATGCGAGAAATCAATCAGGGACGGATCCAACCCGATCATCAGTGCGCTCTTCCTTAGGGGGGCATCGGAGGTTTGCGAGGCAGTTTGAGATTCAGTATTCATATTCAGATGTTTCAGTGCCTGTTTCATTTCGGTAAAGCCAGCAAGGCCTCTGCAAACGCCTTGCCCATCTGCGCGAAGATCTTTGCACTGCCAAAGTAGTGGTAACCGCCATTGGAAGCGCCTTTGAGGGCCTCCCTGTCTTTGGGCGAAAGGATTTCCTCAAGGGCGAGGTCAAACTTCTCCTGGTCGGCTTTGGTGATACCCTCAATCCGCGCATCGATCGCGCCATAATGTTCCGGGGAGTTAAGGTCATATTGGTCATTGGCATAGACCGCCAATACGTTCGTCCCCTTCTTCAAATATTTGATCTGTTCCTTCCCAAGGACGATGGAACCGTAACGCGGAATGTCCTGCCACCAGATGTAGGTGTGTATCTTGTGTCCGTTCAAATAAACATGGAACCCTTGTCTCGCCAAAATCGCGATGCGATATGACTCGCAGTTCAGGTCTTCAACTTCAAAAGTTGTGCGCATCAGCAGGAATTCGCCCTCTCCCCATGTTGAGGGGAATTTGTCCAAGGTGATTCCGCTGTGCTTCCAGACGCCCTTTCCGATGGGGGCTTTGCCGGATGTCCATTTGCTGTCATCGAAGTCGGGCATATACCAATTCTCCATCCCGGCTGGCAGCGTGATGTCACGGAACCGCCTGCCGTCATACTTTTCCATCTTGTCCTTCTTCTCCGTGGGCTCAATCGTCATGAAGCGCCAGATCCGCTCCTCCGGCAGCGGTTTGCCAACCGGCTTCCAGTAGTTCTCCCATTTCCATTCCCGGTCGAAGGTTCCGTCTTTTTTCAATCTGTGAGCCGTGCCGACGATATTGTTATACTCGCCCTGCTTGGGTTCTGCGGCGGCGATGGCATGATCCCAGAAGGGGGCGGTATCCACAGCAATCACATTGCCCTTGAACTCGGGCATGTCGGCCGGTGCGGCCATGGCTTTGCGGAAATTGACGTTTTTATCCCCATCGACACCCAGCACGCCGATCACGAATGGCATCTTCGGAGCTGACAAGTCTTTGCGAACATCGCGAATGAAGTGAGCCAAAAGGCGCGAGTATTCATCATAGTTCCCATTGGGATAGGTCTGGCCATCGACCAGGTCGTTGAAACCCTGAAGCCAGACAAAGCCGGCCAGTTCATAACCATCCTTCGCGTCATATTCCGGACAAACCCGCTTGGGATCTGCCAGCACCTTTTTCACATGTTCGACCATCATTCGGTAAAACACACCCGAGGCGGCATCCTTTTTATCCTGCCACAGTTTTCGGTCCTCAAGTTTGGGAATCCCGTGGGCGCCTTGGGGATACTTGTCCCACTGTTCCTGTTTCTCTTTGGGCAGCTTGTATTGCCCGGCACTGGGCGGACGGAATTCGGTGTTGAGCGACCTGCCGCCCCAGGCGGTCTTGATAATCAGAATCGGCTCGTTCAGCCCTTTCTCCATGTAGATTCCGAAGGTGAACTCGGGTCCGATCTTGCCGCCATCCTTGGTGGGGTTATTTCCACGTTCGCCAAAGCCGGCGGTCAATTTCCCCAGCCCCTCGCCATTGGCGCTGCCATCATAAGGGCCGGTCAAATAGGACATCCAGACTTTGTCACATACCCGTGGGGTTCCATCGGGATTGCGCATCTCCTTGAGCAAGTGTGCCGTCAGCGGATCCTTGCCGATGTAGTCAAAAGTGCTGATCGCCGCATGTCCCTCCATATTGGACTGGCCCGCGAGGATGAAGACTTTGAGCGGCTTCGCGTCCGCGATGGTGGCGGCGAAGAATGCGGTGATGAGGATGAGTGGAAGTTTCATG
>JANNGC010000253.1:0-1706 GCA_031380445.1 Pedosphaera sp. | reverse complement strand
CCATCGGGCGCTTGAAGGTCATGTTCTTGGCGATGCGTTCCATGCGCAGCGAGCCATCGGCGTTCTTGGCGATGTTCTCGTTCTCGTCCAGATGCACGGCGATGATCCAGTTGCGCGACCATTCGTAGATGAACAGCGTGTGGTCGTACTCCTTCGGCAGCTTCGTCTTCGACGGATTTTTCTCGTCGTAATAATAAACCGGCCCCGCCATCGCCGTGCGCCCGCCGCCGCCGTTCACGACCGGGAACCGCGCCGACGCGCTGCCGGGATACCAGATGAACGCCGGTTGCGTGGGTGGAAGATTTTTGACGCCCGTGTTGTTCGGCGAATTGTTCACGGGCTGCAACGGGTCGAAGAAAGTGACATCGCCAGTCAGATGAGAAACCGGAGGCTTTTCCGTGAAGGGCGCTGGTTTGGCCGGCACGATGGCGTTCGGATCATTCTTGGCCGCCAGTTCCTTTGCCAACTTGTCGTAGGCCGCGTGGGCTTTGGCGGAATCGGACTTCGCCTTGTCATACGCGGCTTTCTCTTTCGCGTATTTCGCACGCGCGGCGAAATCCTGTTTCGCGTACGGATTGTTGTCGCCGCGCGAATACGGCCAGCCGAAGAACCCCGGCTTCTTCGCCTGCATCACCGCGTCGAATCCGCCCGGTCCGCGCTTCGGATCGAGGCCGCCCGCGTCCGGCCCCACGTCGCCCCAGTAAAGCACGCTCGTGCGCGGATCGACGGAGAGCCGGTAACCGTTGCGCGTGCCCTTCACGAAAACTTCCGGCCGCGTGCCCGGCGTGCCGGGCGGAAACAAGTTGCCCTTGGGAATGGTGTAAGTGCCGTCCGGCTCCGGGTGGATGCGCGCGATGCCGCCGCGCAGATCGTTCATGTTCGCGGAAGATTTCTGCGCATCCCAGGGCGCGCGTCCGGCGCGTTCGTCGTGCGGGGAAAAGCCATCCGAGTCGAACGGGTTCGTGTTGTCGCCGATGGCGATGTAGAGGTTGCCGTCCTTGTCGAAGCCGAGCGAGCCGCCGACGTGGCAGCACTCGTCGCGCTGCGTCGGGATGTCGATCACGGCCTTGGCCGAGGACAAATCCAGCGCATCGCCCACAAGTGTGAAGCGGGATACGCGAATGATTCCGGTTTTGCCATTCGGTCCTTTCGTCGTCTCCGGCAGCGAGTGGTTCAGATAAACCCAGCCGTTCTTCGTGAAGTTCGGATCCAGCGCGATGCCCAGCATTCCATCCTCCAGCCCGTCGAAGACTTTGATCTTCGCGATAGTCACCGACTTCTTCGTGTCCGGCTTCCACATCTTGATGACGCCGGCGCGCTCGGCGATAAACACGCGGCCATCGGCGGCGACGGCGATCTCCATCGGATCTTTCACCGTGTCCTGCCACTTGCCGTCCACTTCCTGATCCGCGTCGAGAATCACTTTGCGAAACGGCCCGTCCACCTGTTCGCCGGTGGGCGTCGGAGTCTGCTCCTTCTTCGGTTCAACTTTTGGCGCTTGCGCGGTTTGAGCGAAGGCGATAGCCGTGCTCAACGACAGCGCGGCGCAAACAAAACGGACTTTGGCAAAAATCATGTCGGGGGAAATGGACGGGCCGGACGCGCTTTCATTCACCGCCGGAGCGCGGACTTTCCAGTCCGCTGCAACGTGAAAGGGAGAACGGTGTGCGCAAGTTCCTGCGCCCTCTGCTGGCGAACATGGCTGC
>JANNGC010000956.1:0-1524 GCA_031380445.1 Pedosphaera sp. | reverse complement strand
CCTGCAACACGGTGTGCAGGTGTGCGAGGTAACGCTGGCGCAGTTCGTTGATCGGCAGCAACCGGAAGAGCAGCGGACGGTTGTTGCCCGTGGCACCCACGACCGGACTGAGCGTCACGTCGGTCGCCACGGACAACGCCTCGTTGCCATCATGTTCGACCGGGTAGATGCGTCCGTCCTCCGGAGCGTAGTAAAAACTGTAGTCGGCGCCCTTGTTCCAATAACTGTCGTCGTCGGAGAAAATGATTTCGATGGCGAGGAACCAGAGCCAGTCGTCCACCGCCAGCACCTCCTCGACCTTGGCGCGGAGCTGGTTGGTGGGGGTGGTGTTGAGGACATGGATGGCGTTGATGAGGCGCTGCCAGGCGGTGGCGGTGGGCGAGTTGGTGGTCCGCAGATCGTAATTGGCCGTATAGGTGGAAATGTTGGTGCTGCCACTGATGAGCGCCAGCGCGGAATTGGAACCGGTAAAACCGCCCATGCCACCGCCGCCGGGGGCATTGGGCGTACGCCAGCGGTCGCCGCTGTTGCTGGGAAAATGGTCGTTGATGAGCTGCCCGTTCTCCTGTTGGACGAGCGAATAGACGCCCCAGAGCGCGCCGTTGATGTGGACGCGCGCCATCGCGCCCTGCGGACAGGTGGTGTACTGGCTCATCAGTCCGAAGTAGAGCGGCTCGCGCATGATGGTTTCGTCGCCGGCGGCATTGTTGAGATTGATGGTGCTGAAGCCCATGAGCCGCGCTTCGGAATTGGTCCAGTCCAGTTCGAGGTTGATGGACTTTTTGTTGCCGCCCATCGTAAAGGATGTGTTCCCCTTGTAACGCGCGCCCACGGCGAAGTTCGTCGCACCGTTGTCCAGCGTCAGGAGCGAGCAATAGACGTTCTGGCCGCTGGTGCGGGCGCTGGTCAGCAGCGTCCCCCAGTTGGCCTGCGTGAACGTCAGGCTGATGGTGTGAAACACCGCCGGGTCGAACAGGCCGGAGGTCTTCAGCCCGCGATAGAACTGCTGTGCGCCGGGGCGGGGGCCGGTCGCGCGCCAGGGCGCGTTCGTGGCTTTGCCGGAGACCAGAAGGCCAAAGTTCGTCAGCGTGTTCCAGTTGGTGAGGTCGGTGGAGATCTGGAGACGCCAGTCGTCATTCGCGTCGCCTTGAAACTGGATCAGCAAATTGGTGCCGGATTGGGAAGTGTTCAGCTCCCCGGCCGTCGCACGGACGGCAAGGAAAGACGCGGCGACGCACACGAGCGCCAGGAGCCGTTGAAATACGAATGGTCTCATCAGGAAGGAGCAGGCGATTCTAGCACACAGGCCGTAGGAATGCGAAGCGTCGCGCATCTATGACCTGACACGGCGCTGCTAAAACTGACAGGCGGCAGGGGAACGCGGAGTCTCGCTGGAAATTTGGAGAAAACATTCTCAAACTGAGACAAGCGGAGCGCCATTTCGGTTACGGCTGGCGCGCAGCACCATCGGATCGAAAGCGTGGAGCCATCGATTCATCACGCATTCACAAGGCATCATCTTGC
>JANNGC010000927.1:0-3969 GCA_031380445.1 Pedosphaera sp. | reverse complement strand
ACCGTAATTATGTTCCTCGGTGGCGACAAGAATTTTTTTTGATTGGGCCTCCCCTTGGTGGATCGGCGCGCGCGGCGCGCCGATGGCCTCGCAGCGCGAGGCCATCCACCTGTTGGCGCTCGACAAATTTCCCGCGCTGCGCCTTCGTTGCCACATGGTGAAGCGCATTCTCATCGGCTCCGGGTTGTTTCTTCTGGGTGCGCTCACCGGTTTTGAAATCGCCTGGTTCGTCGGCTTTCTTCGTCCGCACTCCGCTCCGGCCGCGACCGCGCGCGTGACGCGCGAGGTTGTGGAACTCACGCTCTCCGGCACCTTCGATGGCAGCGACCGTTTCATCTTCACGCGCGACAACGTGGTCAACGAACGCGGTCGTTGGGCCGCGCCGAAGGACGTGCTTTTCAACGGCGTCCCGTGGCCCGACCTCACGCAACCGCCCGAAGGCTGGCTGCAATTCGCCGCGCCTTTGGAACTGACGCGTGCCGTCATCACCGCCCGCGAGAGCCGCGACATCATCGCGCTTGAAGCCACCGCCGAGGGCTTCGATCTCTACTTCGCCGACACGCAAATGGGCGCGGGCCAATACTCGGTCACGGTTTCCATTCCACGGAAGTAGTGGGGCAGCCGTCCCGGCTGCCACTCGTCCACTGGCCGTCCCGGCTGGTGGTTCTCTTCGACAGCCGGGACGGCCATCGGACTCAGGCAGGCGGGACGCCTGCCCCACTACGTTTTGTCGCAGCGCGACAAAACCCACCGTCATTTCACGGGGCCGCCTTCGCTGTTGAGAATCCCCCGCGCGAGTGGCAGCTTGGGCGCAATCCAAATGACCTTCACTCGCGCTTTCAAAAAATGGTCGGGCGTTCTCGCGTGCTGCGCCGGGCTGTTCACGGTGCCGTCCGTCCGCGCGGATGCGATGCTGCAACTGTTCAACGTCAACTACGACGAACTCATCGCGAAGATGCCGGAGATCGCGGAGGCGGGTTACACGTCGCTGTGGCTGCCGCCGCCGGCCAAGGGCGGCTCCATCTTTTCCGTCGGCTACGATTTGTTCGATCCGTTTGATCTCGGCGACAAGGATCAGCAAGGCACGGTGCGGACGCGCTACGGCACGAAGGCGCAGTTGCTCCGCGCGGTGGAGATGGCGCATCGCTTCGGGCTGCGCGTGTATTTCGACAACATCATGAACCATCGCGGCTTCACTGTGCCGGGCTACGATGCGAACACATCCACGAATTATTATCCCGGCATGCGGCCGGGCGATTTTCATCTGCAAGTTCTGCCCGGCCCGTTTTACCGGAGTTGGAACAACATCGGGAACTGGAACAACACCTTCGAGATTCAGAACAACCCGCTCTCGGGACTCGTGGACATCGCGCAGGAGAATCCGAACATCAACTTCGGTGCGAACTACGGCAACCAGGCGGGCAGCCCGTTCTTCATCCGGCATCCGAACAATCGCGACTACTACATGGACCTCGCGCTCACGACGCTGCCCGGCGGTTATCACGGCTTCAACGGCACCAACGGCGATCCCGTCGCGGAGAACACGAGCGCGTATCTGATTCGTTCCGTGCTGTGGACGATGAATGAGACGAAGTGCGACGGCTTCCGCCTCGACGCGGTGAAGCATGTGCCCGGCTACTTCTTCGGCGATTACGGCAGCGCGACGGGCAACGGTTACTGCGGCGCGATTCAATCCATCTTCGATTACGTCCACGGCTTCGGGAACAACGTGCTTGGCAACGGCTACGTCGAGGGCGACGACAATCGCAACAGCAACTACGACGCAGAAGCCATTCGCAACGACGCGCTGCTTTTCGGCGAACATCTCGGCGAACCGCCGAGCTATGATGATTACCTCGGGCGCGGGATGCGCCTGCTCGACAATCCGCTGCGCAACAACCTGAACAACATTCTCGGCAATCCCAGCGCCACGCTCGCGGGCTACGAACAACGCGACGCGGGCGGGTTCAGCGCGCCGAATCGCGTGATGCACGCGTCGAGCCACGACAACGGCTACTCGAACCACCGCGAACTTCAGAACGCCTATTACTTTTTCCGCGAGGGCATCCCGCTCCTCTACTCGGACGGCTACAACCAAGAGAGCAGCGGCGGCGGCGATCCGTTTCCGCGCATCGCCTACGCGCCGTATCTCGGCCAGTTCAGCGACAACAAGATGCCCGATCTCGCGTGGCTCCATAACCAACTCGCGCGCGGCGGCACCCGCGCGCGCTGGGGCGACACGGACGTCGTCGCGTTCGAACGCAATGATTATCGCGAAGGCGGCAGCGCGGCGGACCAGACCGTGGTGTGGTTCGCGATGAACGACAACTTTGGCAACCCCGGCGACATCAGCTTCGACGACGGCGTGAACAACATGACCGGCGACACCTTTTACGAATGTTTCCCCGTCGTGAACTCGCGGGGGCAAGGACTCGTCGTCGGCTTTCCGCCCGGCTCCGTGCTCGTGCAACACGCGGACTCGCCCGGCAAAGATCGCGCGTGTTCCAAACTCCTCGTGCGTCTCGCGACCAATGTGAAGGCCGACGCTGAAAGCTCGAAGAACGATCCGAATCCCGTGAACCGCAAAGTCTATGTCGGCTCGCAGGCGCTCGCGCCCGGCGGCGGCGCGATTGAAGTGAAAATTCCCAGCGGCGGCTACGTGGCCTACGCCTATCAATGGCCCGAGGCCAGCCGCGCCAGCCAGCGCGACGTCATCACCTTCCGCCACAACAACGTGGAGGTGCCGCGCTTCTTCGTGAATCGCGTGGACGGGCGCGACGGCGACAGCGGCTGGAATCCACGCTACCCGTTCAAGATGCGCGGCAGCATCGACACCGGCGGCGGCCTCATTCGCGGCACGAACGTCGGCACGCGCACCTACTCAATTGACATCCCCATCGTGACCAACGCGCAGTTCGACATTCTCGTGCGGCCCGATGCGAGCGTGAACAACGTGCTGGTGAAGCTCGACGGTGGCATGGATCTCAACTTCCACATGGGCCTGGGTTCGCTCGGCACCGACCGGCGCGACAATCGCCCCGGCGCGGTCAACGACATGTTCCTCGGCTACGAACAGGCGCTCTTCCGTCTCCGTCGCGGGCCGGAAAAATTTGCCGCCACCAACATCAACAACAACCGCGTCGTGTCCGTAGGCGCGGAAACCTTTCACTACACCGTCGGCACTGCGAACTCGCTCATCGTCGCGGGCGCGGGCGGCGCGAATGACATCGACACGCAGACGGCGGACTGGGTGGTCCACAATCCGAACAGTCTCGTGACCGGAACGAACGCCACCATTCTGCAACGACAGCCTAATCAACCCCTCGCCGGTCAGGCGACGGAGGTCTGGGCCAAAGTCGGCTACCAGTTCGACATTGATACCGGCAGCATCTACTACACGACCGACGGCTCGAATCCCGAAGGCTCCTTCAGCAGCGGGCGCGGCACCACGCAGGTCGTCGGCCTGACCTTCGACCACAACGAGACCGAGGCGGGCGGCGTGGTGGATTGGTGGCGCGGCACCATCCCGGCGCAGGCGAACAACGTCAACGTGCGCTACAAAATCGCCTTCTACGACAACATCACCTCGCCCATCTCCGACGCCGACGAGGCGAAGATTTACGGCGTCACGCAGTTCACCATCACGAACTTCAATCCGCAGACCGCGCTCGTGTATCTCCACAACAACCGCAACACGAACCACACGCGCACGGGCCTGGAGGAAGGTTTTCACATCGTGCGCGCGCGGGCCTTTCTGCCGCGCTCGGGGAAGTCGTCGGTGTTCAACACCTTCTCGCAGACGTTCTACTACGACGCGCAGCCGCCCGATGGCGTGATCGCTTTCCCGGCCACCAACGGCACGATCACCAGCCAGCAGTACGGCGTGGTCGTGCGCGCGGACGCCAGCGTCACGCAGGTGGAATACAACCTCCTCGACAGCAATCCCGCGAACGACGACGCGCTCACCGG
>JANNGC010000900.1:0-3796 GCA_031380445.1 Pedosphaera sp. | reverse complement strand
GTGCCGTTGTCGAGGTTGAAGTAGGCGGAGAACTTCTCGTAGCCGTCCCGCTTCACGATCTTGCGCGTCACCGAATTCGTGGAGCCGGTGCGCGGGCGGCGCGGCTGGTTGCTTTCTGCGCGCGGCGAACCCGTGGCGGCGGACGCGGCGTTCGTGATGTTCGTGGCGTAGCCAAGGTGTTTCGTCACGTAGGCGCGCGAGCCGAGCAGGCCCTGCTCCTCACCCGTCCACAACCCGATGCGAACCGTGCGGCGCGGCTGCAAGCCGAGCGCCTGAAGAATCCGCACCGCCTCCATGGTCGCGGCCACGCCCGCGCCGTTGTCTGTCGCGCCGGTACCGACGTGCCACGAGTCGAGGTGCGCGCCGATCATCACGACCTCGTCCTTCAAGTCCGTCCCGGGAATTTCCGCCACGGTGTTGTAGCCCATCAGATCGGCGTCATGAAATTTCACGCGCAGGTCCACCTGCATCTTCACTTTCTCGCCCGCCTGAATCATCCGCGCGAGCCGGTTGTAATCCTCGACCGCGAGCGCGACCTGCGCCGGCATCGGGGCCGCGTTCGTGGCCCAGGCCGAGGAACGGCCCGCCGCCGCCGGCGCATTCGTGCCGCGTGCGGAAGGCGTCGGCACGGAGGCCTGCGCGACGAAGATGGTGCCGCCGTCGCCCTCGCCGCTGGACGTGACCACGAGCGCCGCGCCTTCCTGCACAGCCAGCGCGAGCACGCGGCTGGAGAGCGAAAACGGCGGCGTGTTCGAGCGCGACCCGGTGCTGCGCGCCACGTTCGTGACGATGGTGGAATTCGTCGTCGCCGGACGTCCGCCGAAATTCGGACGCACGTCCCCCGGCCCGGCGTTGGCCATGCGCAAAAGATTCGACTCCCCCACGCGCGTGGCCAGCGGCTCGAAGCGCGCCGCCACCGTCCGCACCGCGCTGGCGAGCAAAATTTTTCCCTTCAACTGCCCCTGATACTTCTCCAGCTCCGCCTCGCTCTTCGCCTCAATGAGCACGACCTCCGCCGTGACCGGTTCAGAAAAACCGGGCGTCCAAGCCTTCGGCGTGGCGATGAGCGGAATGGACTGCGGCTCGATCACCTGCGCGGAGAAACGCTCCAGCGACCACCCGCGCCCGAACGGCCCCCATGCGTCGAGTTGCGCGTTCTTCAAGCCCCAGCCCGTGAGCGTGTCGCGCGTCCACGCGTTCGCGCGCGCGAGATTTGGCGAGCCGGTGAGGCGCGGGCCGATCACGTCCGTGAGATGGCCCAGCGTCTTCATCACCTGCGAACGGTTCAGTCCCTCGTCGCGAATGCGCGCGATGGGATCATTCGTGCCGCGTCGCGAAGTGACGGCCGCATTGGTGCCCGCGCTCTGCGCGAACGTGGAAGTGGAAGCCGCGCAGCCACCGATGACGAGCGCCGCGACGACTGAAGAGGTGAAGCCGAATGAGTGTTTCATGCGATGCGCCGCAGCATGTCGCAACACGCCGTTGAAGCAAGCCCGCGCTCCGTCCGGGGAAAATTGCCGGGTGACAACGCGCCCCGGCTCTCCTAACGTCCCGCCGTTGATGCGCGCGTAGCTCAATTGGATAGAGTGGCGCCCTCCGAAGGCGAAGGTTGTGGGTTCAACTCCCGCCGCGCGCACCATCTCCCCTCACTTGGCTTGGTCTGTTTCTTCCACCGAAAAAATTTATGAACCACGGATTTCGCGGATGGCACGGATGGGAGCAAAGACGGAGTTACTCTTCGTGCGGCAGCAGCCAAGGTTCCTGCCGGACGACTGGCGTTGCATCCTCCATGCCTGGTTTGCGTCCCAGCAGTCGAGCCGCCTCTTGCTTGTAGAGAGGCTCAGGAACGTTCTGGCCCAATACCCGGCCCCAATTCCACACCTCGCCGTCTTTGGTCAGGGCCACGCCCATAGCCGTCCCGTAAGCCGCGTCAAAGGCGACAATGTCTTTCTTGAGCGGGACGGCTTGTAGGCGGGCGAACGCGCCGCTCGCCGGATTTTGTTTGGCGTTGTAGCCCTGCTCATACGACCAGAGAGAACCATCCTGCTTCTGAAACACCTGATGCCCGCCATCCGAAGATGAACAGGCCCGCCAGTTGTTTTCCACGCCCACACGCGCCGGAACAGGATTGACCAGTTGCACCGGAGCACCGGTGAACAAACCCGCATCGCGTCCCCACGCCCAGAGTGTGCCGTCGGTTTTTGTCGCAAAGACCATGAAGTAGCCGAAGCCCACTTCGGCCCAATTTGTGTCGGCGGACACACGCGTGGGGACGAGCCAGCGGTTCGTATCCTGAGCCGAGCCGGTGAGGGAACCCCAAAACCACAGGCTGCCATCGGACTGCATGGCCACAGACTGGACGGAGCCAGCCCAGACCTTGATCCAGTTCGCGTTCGTGCCCACTTGACTGACCTGCGGCACAGCCTTGTCCGAGAAACCCAGGCCAAGCTGTCCAGCCCAGTTGTTCCCCCACGCCCAGAGCGTTCCATCTTTCTTCAACGCGAGGCTGTGCGAACCGCCCGCCGCCACTCTTTGCCAGTCGTTGCCCGGAGCGGTGGGAGTCGGCACAGTTTTTTGCGAGTTGCTGCGGCCCATAGTGCCGGCTCCTAGTTGGCCTGAAAGGTTTTGTCCCCAGCCCCAGATCGTGCCGTCGGACTTCACGGCGAGGCAATGCGTCTGCGAACTGGCCATGTCCATCCAGTCGTTCTCATTCCCAAGGCGATGGAGGGCGGGCTGCTGATTGATGTTGCCGAGTCCAAGAACAGGCCAGCCAAGGTAATTTGTCCCCCATGACCACAGGCTCCCGTCGGACGCGAGAATGACTCCATGCGAGCCGCCCATGCTGACTTTCGCGACGCCATTTCCCACGGGCAGGCGTGTGCGGCTGCCGGAGCCGTTGCTCGATCCGTTGTCGCGCAAACTCACAGCCGCGAGCAGGCCGAGCAACGTCACTACGACGGCCGCGAGTGCGAACTTGGCCTTGGCCGTTGCTAACCACGCCAGCGTTGACGAAGACGAGGCTGCATTCGCCGCCCCCGCTTTGATGGCAGCCGCGATCATGGTTGCGCTCAAGCCAATGGGCGCAGCCTGCACTGAGTTCGCCGTCAGCAAAATGGCAAAGGCACCTCCTCCCACCGTGACGCCCTTCTTTTCCAGCAGTTCGCGCAAATGTTCGACGGCGCGGGTGACGCGTTTTTGCGCGGTGTCGTCGCTCACGCCCAGGGCGCGGCCCACGGCGTGATAGTCCAGGTTGTTGAAGAAGCGCAGCACCACGGCTTCGCGCTCGGGGTCGTTCAGCTCGGCCATCGCCTCGTCGAGCACCGGGGCCACGGCGGCCCACGCGTCGGGGGCGGGTGTGGAATCCACGTCGGGCATAAGCATTTGCTCCCGCGCCACGCGGCGGCGCTCGTCGCGGATCGCGTTCAGGGCCAGGTAGCGCGTGCTGGTGTAGAGCCAGCCGTCGAGCCGGGCGTCGTCGTGCATTTTTTCGGCGAGCGCCGGGGCCTTACGGGCGAGGTCTATGAAAACTTCCTGCGTGATCTCGCGCGCGATCTCGTGGTGGTTCGTCTGCCGGAACGCGGCGGAATAGACGAGATTGGTGTGGCGCAAAACGAGTTCGCCAAACGCGCGCTCGGACCCGGTGCGGGCAAAGTCGCGGAGCAAGGGCGCGTCGGCCAACGGTGTCATGTCACAGATTAAACACCCGCCGAAGTGGGAATCCGACAGGGGAATTTTGGTGGAGGCAGCAAAACCCGTGAAGCGCGATTGCGGTGAGGCACCGGAGCGCGGCCTTTAG
>JANNGC010000890.1:0-5754 GCA_031380445.1 Pedosphaera sp. | reverse complement strand
GCCGGGTGCGCCGGTGATGCTCGCGTGGCTCGCGCCCCGACTCGGAGTCGGGGCAGTATCGGTTCGACGGAGTCTCACCCCACCGTTCAGGGGGCCGCGCCCGGCCGAGTCGCGGCTGGCTCGCGCCTTTGCCGCCGTCAGATGGTCACGAGGTTCAAACCCATCGCGGTCGCAAGCTGCTTTTGCCGTCCGTCCGTGCTGATGAATTCCTTGGCGGCGAGGACTTTCGCGGTAGCGCAGTGCAGCACGTCGAGCGAGCGGCAGCCAATGGTGCCGCTGTGTTGCTCGGCGAGCCGGATCGCCTCGGCGAAGGCTTCCTTCCATTGGCCGTCCGTGGCGACGAGGACTCCTGATTGCAAATCAGCCGCGACAAGCGCGCGGGCCGCCGCAGCTTGAGTTGCGGTGGCGCTTTTGGAGAAGACCTTGAGTTGCAGGGCGTTGGTCATTTCCAACTCGTGCAGCGGGGTGAAGAAAAGCGGCTGGCCTTGGACGTGGGCGATGACGCGGGAACTGTCCGGCTCCGGGTAGTAAAGTTTGACGAGGCAGCCGGTGTCCAAATAGGTCACGACTCGCCTCCGCGCGCGTCATTGACCAGCGCGCTCAAGGGCTGACCGGGCGGCTGTTCGCCCCAGACGGCCTTGGCCCGCGCGAGAAAATCCGGCTGCGGGCGCGAGGCGGGGACGAGTTTCGCCACGACTTGATCCTGTTGCGTGACCTCAACTTCTTCCCCGGCGGCGAGCCAGCGCGAAATCTTGGCCCACTGCTCCGGTACCTGTTGAACGCTGGCGGTCTTCATGGTGGGAAAAATGGCGGGCAATTCACTCTGCGGCAAGCCGCGAAATGATGGGACTCATCCCGCCGCCCGTCTCACGGCTCCGTCGAACCCACTTTCGAGCGCAGCGAGTCGAGTCGCGCGAGCATCTTCCCCTTCTGCGGATCGCGGATGCCTGTGATGCTCGCGTGGCTCCCTCCTCCTGCGTCGGCAGTTAGGGTTCGACGGAGTCTTACCCCACCGTCAGGTTGCGCTAAAACTGCGGCCCGATAAACCACGGCGCAAATTCCTCGTCGCCGATGCCGCTAAGTTCGCTCTTGGTCTTCTCGCCGCTGGCGACGGAAATAATCTTCTCGAAGATGCGCTGGCCGACTTGTTCCACCGTTTCCGTGCCGTCGAGGATGGTGCCGGCGTTCAGGTCCATGTCTTCCTGCATCCAATTGTAGAGCGTGCTGTTCGTCGCCACTTTGATGCAGGGCGCGGGCTTGCAGCCATAGACACTGCCGCGGCCCGTGGTGAACACGCCGATGTTGCAGCCGCCCGCGACGAGACCGGTCATGCTCACGGGATCGTAGCCGGGCGTGTCCATGAAGCCGAAGCCGGGCGTGGTGATGTCCTCGGCGTAATCATAAACGGCGGCGAGCGGCGCCTGCCCGCCCTTGGCAATCGCGCCGAGACTCTTCTCGTAAATGGTCGTCAGCCCGCCTTCCTTGTTTCCGTAGCTCGGATTGTTATCAATGCTGGCGTTGAACATCTTCGCGTAATTTTCCCACCAATGAATCTGCCGGATGAGCTTGTCGGCCACGGCCTGATTCACCGCGCGATGAATGAGCAGATGCTCCGCGCCGTAAATCTCCGGTGTCTCCGCGAGTACGGAAATGCCGCCGTGCGCGACGAGCAGGTCGCTGGCGACGCCGAGCGCGGGATTGGCGGTGATGCCGCTGTTGCCATCGGAGCCGCCGCAGTTTTCGGCGAGGATGAGTTTGCTGATGGGTTGCGTGGTGCGGCGCGCGGCGTTGGCGAGCGGGAGAAGTTTGGTCATCGCGGCCACGCCAGCCTCCACGGATTTGCGCACGCCGCCGGTGCCCTGAATGGTCATGAACGTCGGCGCGTTCTCGCCCGGCTTCAGCTTTGCCAGATCATAGTTCTCGCGCAGCCCGCCGACCTGGTTCATCTCGCAGCCGAGGCCGATCATCACGTAGCCGGAAATGTTCGGATGCCGCGCCATGCCGACCGTGACGCGCTCCAGGAGTTTCAGACTCTCCGCCGCCGGGATCCCGCAACCGACCTTGTGCGTGAGCGCGATGACGCCGTCCACGTTCGGAAAATCGCGGCGCAAATCCTCCTCGCGGAAACGCTCCTTGATGTAGCGCGACACGGAGGCCGAGCAGTTCACCGTGGAAATGATGGCGACGTAATTGCGCGTGCCGACCTTGCCGCCGGGCCGCAGGAAACCTTGGAACGTGCGCTCGTCAGTCGCGGGCGCAATGGGCCGCACGTCCGTGCCCGCCGTGTAATCGCGCGCGTAGGCCTGGCAGACCAGGTTGTGCGTGTGGACATGCTCGCCCGCCGCGATGTCGCCCTGCGCGAAGCCGATGATTTGTCCGTAGCGCCGCACCGCCGCGCCGTCCGCAATGGGGACGAGCGCGATTTTGTGACCGGCGGGAATGGTCTTCGCAACGACGATGCGGCCTGAGTCGTGCAGCAATTCCACGCCGGCTTTCACTGTGCGCTTGGCCACGGCGACTTGATCGCTCGGGTGCAGGCGAATGAAAGCATCATCAAACTTCTCAGGCATCGCGAAGAAATAGCGCGCCCAGCCCGTTGCGGCCAGACACAAACTCGCTCGCGCCGGTCGCACGCTGATCCGTATTCTGCCGCGCATGTCGCTGCCGACGTATTTGAAAGTTCAAGGCGACGTGGTTCACCTCCACGTCAAGGCGCAGCCGCGCGCCTCACGCAACGAGATCGGGGAGGCGCTTGGGAACGAACTGAAAATCAAGATCACCGCGCCGCCTGTGGACTCGGCCGCGAACGAGGCACTGGTGAAATTTCTCGCGGATAAACTGCGCTGTCCGAAAAACGCCGTGACGCTCACGCGCGGCGCGGCGTCACGGCACAAGGTTTTTGCGATTCGCGACGTGAGCGCGGAAGACGTGGCCGCACGCCTGCGTTGAAAATCTTACCAGAGCGTGGCCCGATTCAGGCGGCGGAACCAGCGGCGGCCCGTCCACATGCCCATCGCTCCCACGCCGAACGCGAGCAACGCCACGCTCACCGGTTCCGGCACGGCGGAAAGCGAACCGTCCACCGCCACGTTGTCGAAGGACAAAGTTCCCGCCGCATTCTCCGCGTTCCAGCCGTAGAGCCGCACGGTGAAGCCCGCCGCCGACGTTTGATCCGCCGGATCGAAGGTGAGCGTCTGCTTCGTGTCCTGCACGCCGTTGTAGGTTTGCGACGCGAGCACGGTGCCGAGATTGCCGCTGGCGAAGAGGCGGACTTCGACATTGTTTGGCCCGCCGTCATTGGCGCCGTTCGCCTTGTGGCTGTCGATGAAGAAGGAAAGGCTGCTGAACGTAATCGTGCCGGACGCGGGCAGGAGCGTGAACTGCACGTATTCCGTCGTGTCAATGGACGTGGCAATCGTCCATGCGCTGCTGCTGAACTCGCCGGACACCGTAGCCGCCGTGACGTTCGCGCGGGCGAACGCGCCGAAGGTCATCCCCGCCGCCACAGGCACGGCGGATTCCGTGGCGAAATTGTAGGTGCCGAGCAACGCGGCGGACGCGGGCAGCGTCAGCACCGGCAGCAACAACATCGAACGCAAAACACATTTCATAATCATTTTCAAAATCAAACCGCTTGGTCGCGGAAGCCAAGACATCGGCACGGTCCACCCGCCCGTGGACTCGCGCACCACCAGACGAGATTGGGGAAACAATCCACCGGACTCGCGGGTGAAACGCCGAGGCTGAAATTCAGTCAGGAGCGGGATTTCTGGTATCGCAGGGGATATTACGACCTGCGTAGCTTAAGAAAAGTGCGCCGCGCGGCGCAAAAGATTTCTCTCGCGCACATCGGATTTTTTTTCATGCGCGGAAAAGACCGCCTAAATTCAGGGTGAAGCGCAGGCCACCGAGTCCGCACCCCGCGTGATCTTCACCTCCACCGTCATCTTGCGCTCCGTGGTGCCCTTGTAATTTCCGCTCACCGGCGGCACATCCGCGTAATCGCGGCCCACGCCGATCTTCACGTACGTTTCATCGGGCTGACGGTTGTGCGTGGGGTCGAGTCCCTGCCAGCCGACGCCGGGGATATACACTTCCGTCCACGCGTGCGTGGCGCTGGCTTCCTCGGTGGCGAGATAGCCGCTCACGTAGAGCGCGGGAATTTTCAGCGTGCGGCACAGCCCGAGCAGAACGTGCGCGAAGTCCTGGCACACGCCGCGCCGCTCGGCCAGTGCCTCGCGCATGTGCGTGTGGACGGTGGTGGAATGGCTTTCGTAAGTCAGATGCGAATGGACGAAGCGCATCAGCTTCAACGCGACCTGCCAGAGGTCGTCCTCGTCCTGCGTCGCGTCCACGGCGAGCCGCCACGTCTCGGGCGTGAGATCCACGTAGCGGCTTTCGAGAATGAAATCGTAGGCGCGCTCGCCGCGCAGCGCCTCCTTCACGCGGGACACGGACGCGGGACGCGCGTCGGCGGCGAGGCGATGCTCCGCGTGCGTTTCCACCACCAGCTTGCTTTCAATTTCCAGAAACGAATGAGGTTCCGTGATGTCGAAGTGGTGAATGACATTCGAGTAGAAGTCAGGATAGCTCCGCAACTTCGCCGCCGGAGACACGTTGAGGACGAAGGACTCGACCGTCTGCTGCGCGTTGGACAGCGGCTGCAAGCGCAATTCGTTGAAGCTGTCGCGCACTGGCGCGGCATAGTCGTAACGAGTTTTGTGCTGGATGTCCCAACGCATCGCGAGACTCAAATGGAAAGCAGTTCCGGGTGCTAGAAGAAGTTCAGGATTCCAGCACCGGCGCGACATCCACAGAGACTTTCACCTCATGCGCACCGCCGCCCGTGAGAATTCCACTGAGCGGACTCACATCGCCGAAGTCGCGACCGCAGGCCACGGTGATGTGTTCCTCGGCAGGCCGCACGTTGTTCGTCGGATCAAAATCCACCCAGCCCGCGTCGGGACTGAAGAGCGCGAACCACGCGTGCGAGGCGTCCGCGCCTACAAGCCGCTCCTTGCCAGGCGCGGCGTGCGTGCGCAGGTAGCCGCTCACGTAGCGCGCGGGCAACCCGAGCGAGCGCAGGCAGGCGATGCTCAAATGAGCGAAGTCCTGGCACACGCCGCGCCGCTTTTTCCACACTTCCTCCAGCGGCGTGGCGACCGTCGTGGCCTTCGGGTCGTATTTGAAATCGAGGTGGATGCGGCGCATCAAATCCGCCGCGCCGTTCAGCAGCGAAGTGTCGCGACGAAAACTTTCCAGCGCGTAATCGGCCAGCTCAAACGACGCGCGCACCTGCGGCGAATCAAAGACGAACTGATACGGCACGACCACTTCCGGAGAAACCGGATCGCGGAACAGCCGCGCCACCGACTCCCACGAGGGCGACTGCACTTGCGGAGAGAACTGCGGTGCGCGGACCGTCACGCGGCTGCTGGTCACCGTTTCCAAACGCTCATGGACTTGCTGAATGCTGAACGAGCACAGGCGGTTGCCAAAATAGTCTTCACGCGATTTGCGCAGCGTGGGCTGGGGAGAAATCCGCAACGAGAAGGAACCGACCTCCTGCGTTCCCGCCGCGCGCGGCTCCAGTCGCGCCACATGATGCGACACGCTCACCGGTGCGGCGTAATTGTAAGTCGTGCGATGCGTGATGTCGTAGGTCATGGGGTGAATGACGAATGACGAATGACGAATGACGAATGGGGCTGGTAGGGCGGGGGGGGGGGGGGGGGGGGGGGGGGGGGGGGGGGG
>JANNGC010000882.1:0-7954 GCA_031380445.1 Pedosphaera sp. | reverse complement strand
CCCCCCCCCCCCCCCCCTCTTGCGCGGCCCCCCCCCCCCCCCCCCCCCCCCCTCTGGGGGTGTTGTTGAAAACAAATCCCCAAAACACCCCCCCCCCCCCCCCCCCCCCCCCCCGCCCCACCGCTCTTCTCGTTCTTTCAGCACCTCGTCGAGTGGCCCGGTCTGGTCGCACCGAATTCCCCCTTGCGCCGACCTTGCGCACTTTTATAGTTCGCGCGCCTTTGCTGCGTGGAAATTGACCTCACGCCGCGCGGCAACCGAACTCGAACACAAAGGAAGATTATGGCTTACCAATACGTCAACAAGCAGGAGGCTTTGCTCGCCAAGGTGAAGGGCAAGACCGGCAAGATTTCCGACAAGACCCACGAGGAACACCTCAAGCTCTACACGGGCTACATCAACAAGACGAACGCGATTCTCAAGGAACTCGAAACGCTCGCCGTCACGCTCGACCCGGCGAACCCCGCGCACGCCAACCAGATTTACTCCGAGATCCGCTCGCGCAAGGTGGACTTCACCTTCGCCCTCGGCGGCATCATCAACCACGAGCTGTTCTTCGAGAACCTCGGCGGCACTGGCGGCCCGGCCACGGGCAAAATCGCGGAACTCATCACCAAGAGCTTCGGCAGCTTCGACGCTTACAAGAAAGACCTGAAGGCCACCGGCATCGCCGCGCGCGGCTGGGTCTGGACGGGCTACGACGCGCAGACCGGCCTGCTCTTCAACTACATCGGCGACGCGCAGAACACGTTCCCGGTCTGGAACGTGAAGCCGCTCCTCGCGCTCGATGTGTACGAGCACGCCTACTACGCGGACTTCTTCACGGCGCGCGCGGGCTACATTGACGAGTTCATGAACTTCGTGGACTGGGACGTGATGAACGCGCGTCTCTGAGCGGAACAATCTCCCACGGTGAACAGCCAGAACGCGGCGGGCGCAAGCTCGCCGCGTTTTTTCCATTGGAGCGCGGGCTTTCCAGCCCGCAGCAACGTGCGACGACCGGAAGCGTTCAGATGAAATAACACCGCCCGGCTTTCGCGGCTCGCCGCGGACTGGAATGTCCGTGCTCCGTCCATTCTCCTTCGTAACCAAAACACCCTCCAGCCCGTCGTTAGCCCCTGTGAAAAAGCGCATCTACATCTGGAGTTCCGTGCTGGCGGTGCTCGCCCTGCTCTGGCTCGGCGGCAAGGCCATGCAGGCGCACAAGAACCTCGTGACCCTCGACGTGCGCGACGCCGACGTGCGCGACGTGCTGAAGAAAATCCAGTGGCAGACCTGGGAGACCATCGTCGTCCACAAGGACGTGAAAGGAAAAGTCACCCTCAACGTCGTCAAGTCCCCGCTCGAAGAAGTTCTCCGCATCATCTCCGATCAAACGTCGCTCCGTATCTCCGCTGTCTATCCCATCTACTCGAAGAGCAGCGCCTACGTGAACCTCCGCAAGATCGCGCGCGGCGACGCCTACAAGAACACGGTGGGCTGGACGAACTTCAACATGGTCGGCAACGGTGGCGGCGGCGGGCGCGGCGGTTTCGGCGGTGGCGGCCCCGGGGGCGGCTTCGGTGGTTTCGGCCGTGACGGCATCTTCCCGGAGCAAAGCCCGGTGACGCTGAATCTCGCGGCGAGAGACTTGGACTTCGCCACCCTCGCGCTCGCCCGCCGCTCGGGTGCGCAAGTCATCACTGAGGACGGCGCGCACGCCGGACTCATCTCGTTGAAGCTGGAGGAAACCCCCTTCCTCGCCGCCGTGGAGAAAGTCGCCAAGGCCGCAGGCCTGAAAGCCGAAGTGTTCTACTCCGTGCAGGCCGACCCGGATCGCTTCGCGGGCTTCGGCGGCTTCGGCGACGAGGGCGGCGGACGGCGCGGCGGCGGCGGCGGCGGCACCAATGATTTCGGCGGACGCGGACGCGGCGGCGAGCGCGACACCAACTGGATGGCCCTGCGCGAGGCGCGCAACGATGAACGCGATGCCCAGCGCGAAATGGGCCGCCAGCGCGAGATCGACGCCCGCCTCGCCACCATGACTCCCCAGGAACAGGCCAAGGCCGAGGAAGACCGCAAGAAGGCCGAAGAGTTGCGCAACCTCCCCGACGACCAGCGCCGCCAGGCCTTCGAGCAAATGCGGAACAATCCGGAGGTTCAGGCCCGCATGGAGAGCCGCGCGAACACCGCCTTCAAAAACAGCACGCCCGAACAACGGGTCGATCGCGCGCGCCGCTCGCTGGAAGCGCGCAAACGCCGCGAGCAGCAACAACAGGGTGGACGATGAAATCAACGTCACAGAACAAATTCCGACTCGCCTTCACGCTCATCGAGCTGCTGGTCGTCATCGCCATCATTGCCATTCTCGCCTCCTTGCTGCTGCCCGCGCTGGCTCGCGCCAAAGGCAAGGCCCGCGAGATCAGCTGCGTGAACAATCTCAAGCAGCTCGGCATCGCCGTCATGACTTGGGCGGGCGACCACGAGGAGCGCTTTCCCTCCGCCGAGGAAGTTCCGACCATCCCCGTGGATCCCACGAACATCCAGCCCGCCATCAGCCTCGTACTTTCCAACGAGGTGGGCGGGGCCATGAAAGTTTTCCAGTGCCTGGATGATCGTGTCGGCTATTACAAAACCGAAGGCTCCAGCTACGGTTGGAACTACAACTTGAACAACCAGTCCACCGAGAATCCCCCTCGCTCCATGCGCCGCTTCTCCACCGCGCCCAACCTGGCCCGCGTGCGCATGCTCTATGATTACGAACCCTTCCACACCCGCGCCAATACCAACGGCATGCAGAACTCCGTCTTCGCCGACGGCCACGTCGAGACCAAGTGAGTTTCCAAAAGCTGAAAACTGAAAGGCTGAAATCGGAACAAACGTCCCAACATCCTTCCGTTCTTTCAGCGTTTTAGCTTTTCAGCCTTTCAGATTTTTTCCTTTGCCTCGCCGCCTCGTAGAGGAACACCGCCGCCGCGCTGCCCACGTTCAGCGAGTCCACGTCGCCGCTCATGGGAATCAGCACCGGTTCGTCGCACGCGGCCAGCACGGCGGGGGACACGCCCGCGCCTTCGTTGCCGAAGACCACGCAGCAGTCGCCCGCCAGATCGGTGTCATGAATGGTGCGCGCGTCCGCAGACAAATGCGCGGCGAGCACGCGCACGCCCCGCGTGCGCAACTCCGTGAGCGCGCGGACGAGGCTGCCCGGCCCGTGCGCATCCGGCTCAATGACGGGGAGCTTGAAGATGGTGCCCATCGAGTTGCGCACGGAGCGGCGGAGGAAGGGACTGGCCGTGGTTTCGTCCACGAGCAGCGCGTGAACGCCGAAGGCCGCGCAGTTGCGCACGAGCAGGCCGATGTTCTCCGCGTTCGTCAGCCCGTCGCTGGCCACGAGCAGATGCGGACGCGGCGCGGCGGCGAGCACGGAGTCGAGGGTGTTCACGCGCGGCACTTTTCCCACCGCGAGCACGCCTTGGAAGAACGGGAAGCCGGTGAGCTTTTCCAGTTCCTCAATTTCCATGATGTAAATGGTGATGTCCTCGGGACGCGCGCGCACCAGCGGCTCGAACTCGGCGAGGCGGCGCTCCGGCAAGAGCACGTTCACCACGCCGAAGTCGCTGGCGAGAAGGCGGCGCACCACCTTGTCGCCCTCGGCCACGAACAGCCCCGCGCGCCGCAACTCGTCGCTCTGGCGGAGCGTGGCGTAAGGCGCGAGTCCAGGCCGGTCGAAGCCGGTGACACGTTCAATGTGCATGGCGCGGAGTGTGGGAGGGGGAATGATGAATGACAAATGACGAATGGGATTAACCACGGAAGACACAGAAAACACGGAAATGGGGCGGAGAAGAAAACTATGTTCCTCGCCTTCACTGGCCTGACTTTCTGATTCCGTGTCTTCCGTGTCTTCCGTGGTTAAATCAGCCGCCCGTGCATTTGGAAACTTCCATTGCCCCCTCGAAGTTCATCGTTATATTCCGCTCCGATTTCGTGCCGGAACTGCCGATTTATGCATGTGGTTAAAACAGTCTTGATCGTTCTTGAAGTGCTCCTGCTCTTCAATCTCCTCATCTTTGTCCACGAGCTGGGACACTTCCTCGCCGCGCGCTGGCGCGGTCTGAAGGTCGAGCGCTTTGCCGTGTGGTTCGGCAAGCCCATCTGGAAAACCAAAATCGGCGACGTGGAATACGTCCTCGGCTGCATCCCCGCCGGCGGCTACGTCTCGCTCCCGCAGATGGCCCCGATGGACATCATCGAAGGCAAGGCCGACGACGGCGAGAAGAAGGAACCGCTGCCACCCATCTCGCCGATGGACAAAATCATCGTCGCCTTCGCGGGGCCGCTGTTCAGCTTCGGGCTGGCCGTCGTCTTCGCATTGATCGTTTACGTGGTAGGCAAGCCCGTGGACGCCGACAAGACGACGACCATCGGCTGGGTGGATTTGAACGGCCCCGCGTGGACGTCCGGCCTGCGCCCTGGCGATCGGATTCTCGAAGTGGACAACCAGCCCGTGTCGCAATTCGCCCCGCCCGCGCAGGACAGTGTGACCTGGCGCATCATCGCCAGCGAAGGCACGAACATTCCCATCAAGTATTTGCGCGACGGGCAGGAACTGATGGCCTACCCCGTGCCGAAACGCCGCGACACGAAATGGTATGAGCGCAGGGCCATGCGGCAGATTTTGGTCGCGCCCGCACACGAAGCCTTCATCCATGACGTGGCCACCAACAGCCCGGCGGCGCTCGCGGGCTTGCAACGCGGCGACAAAGTCGTGGCCGTGAACGGCGAGAAAATGCACTCCGTCCTGAGCATCCTGCATCTCGAAGAAACGATGACCAACGCCAGCATCGCCGCGAAGCCGGTGACGCTCACGGTGGTGCGCGGCTCAAACCAGTTCGACAAAACCTTGCTCGCGGAAAAGCCGAGCAAACCTGCCGACGCCTCACCGTCGCTCGGCGTGCTGGCCTGGCTGACTTCCACCAACGCCACAAAGATGGATCACCCGTCGCCCGGCGCGCAGATCGAGTCGAGTGTCAGCCAGATTGTCGGCACCTTGCGCGTGCTCGTCTCCCGCAAGTCGGATGTCGGCGTGCAGCAGCTCGGCGGCGCGGTGATGATCATTCGCGTGTATAAAAATCTCTTCGAGAACGAGAACGGCTGGCGGCTCGTGCTGTGGTTCAGCGTGATCATGAATGTGAACCTGGCGCTGCTGAACTTGCTGCCGCTGCCCGTGCTCGACGGCGGACACATCACGCTCGCGCTGATTGAAATGATCCGCCGCCGCCCGGTGAGCGGGAAGATTCTCAATTACATCCAGAGCGGTTTCGCCATGCTGCTGATTGGCTTCATGATCTTCATCGCCTTCTTCGACACCGGCGACTGGGTGCGCTCGGCCCGCAAGGAATCGCGCGCGGAACAGATCCCCGTCTTCGCGCCAAAGAAGTAAGACGCCACAGTTTTTGGAGCGATCTCAAGCAGCCGGGCGCAGGTCGAGCGACGCTGTCCTCAGCGCGCCGGGGTGAGGTGTGGGCGAGTTCCGAAACGCCGCTCTGCGGCGCGGCGCAGCGCGGAGAGGACACCGCCGCATCTTCATTCCCCTGACCTCCATTCCCCTGACTTTCCGCCGGGCCGGAGCAGAGAAGTCAGTGGAATGTTGGTCAGGGGAATGGGGAGCGGGGCCGAGGGAAATATGGACTGCGGTGGCAGAGCGGAGCGGCGACACCGCTTTCGAGCGCGCGGGAAAGTTCCAAAGGGATGAAGCCTCACGCCAAGTCCGCGAAGGACGCGAAGGGGGAAAAGGAGTTCAGACCTTTGCGCTCTTCGCGGACTTGGCGTGAGGCACCTCTTGGCGCGGTCGAAAGCGCCGTCGCCGCTATCGCTCGGCCGGCGCAGTCCAAAGGGCGTGGGGCGTGGAGGACGCGCGCGAAGCACTGGGCGCTGGTCGGACGACGCTGTCCTCAGCGCGGCGCGGTGAGGTGTGGGCCAGTTCCAGAACGCCCCTCCGATTCGCGGCGCGGCGCGGTGAGGACACCGACGCCCTACCACCAAAGGCACGGAGAGGCCTGAAATTGGAAACATGATGCTTGGTGATGGGCGCGGCGACGTGTAGCGTCCGGCCATCCAGTATGAAGACTTGCCTCGCCGCCTTGATGCTTTCTGCGACCGCAGCCCTCGCGCAGTTTGAACAGTTCGATCCCTGCGAGGGCGGCTTGTCGCCGGTGGTGTCAGCGAAGGTGATCAATGCGTTGCCATTCCCCTCGGAGATTCTTAGCCCTAATTCGTTACGACACTATTCAATACTCTCAAGGAATGGGAGGGACGCGGTAGCCATCATGGATGCTTCCGCCTCCACGAACGCAAACGGACAGCATTTGACTTACTGGCTGCATGAATCAGGCGACGGTCACCAGTACACCATCGTGTATGGAACAAATCCGGTGTTTTCCTTTAATGTGCGCACGGGACACAACGAAAACGCCGGCCCCTATCTCGCGGTCATTGATGAATGCGGTCGCTCGGATTGGACTGGATATGGCGTCGCCGCCCTCACGCCGCAGGATGCTCTTTGGTGGCTGCGGGATGATTTGTTTGAAATGGAGGAGCCGCACTTAGTTTCATCTTTTCCAGGCTTCAAACATCGCACGAAGCTCTACGACACGCTTTACGTAGCCGCGATGCGGTTGGGCGAAGGCAAAAAGAGCAAAGCCCTCCATTCCATCCGCCGGTTTCAAAGCCTCATCCGCATTCAACGCCATCGCTTAGGCAAGGAAGTCACCCGCGCTTACGTGGACTACACGAAGATGGTCATCTCCGCCATCAAACACCCTGAACCGTAACTTCCGCTCCCACCGTTGACACCCCTCCGCTCCTTGCTACCGTCGCCGCTCCGAAATCGCCCTTGAACGCGGCGATTTCTTTTCGTCTATAGTTCGTCCCAGACAGCAGCACTTGAATTGAAATGAGCGAAACATCTTTGGCCCCCAGCGGCGGGGCTCCGAAAACGACCCGCATCAATGAGGCGGTCATCCGCATCGCCGGCAACTCGCAGGACGGCATCCAGGCCATCGGCGGCTTCCTCGCGCGCCTCGCCGGCCGCAGCGAACAGGAGGTCATGACCTTCATGACCATTCCCTCCACCATCTCGGGCGGGCCGTCCATCTTCCAGGTGCGCATCGGCACCGGCGAAGTGTTGAGCGCGGGCGACGAGGCGGATTTGCTGCTCTGCTTTTACCAGCACAGCTACGAGGACCACATCAAGAGCGTGAAGCTCGGCGGCATCGTGATGTTTGATTCGGACCATGTGACGCCGAAGCCGGAGTGGATGGAGAGTTATCATCATGTGGCGGTGCCGATTTCGAGCCTGACGGTGGAGGCGGTGGGCGGCACGGGCCGCGACAAGGGCAAGAACATTTATTCGCTCGGCCTGCTGGCGAAGATTTACGCGTTGAACGTGGAGAAGCTGACGAAGCTGATCGAGGAGCGTTTCACGGGCAAGGACCCGACGGTGGTGACGAACGCGCTGGCGTGTTTCACGGCGGGCTACAGCCGGTCGCTGGATAATTTGCTGAAGACGTATCAGTTCTACGACGCGGAGGGGAAGGACGGGCATCAGGTGGTGATGAACGGGAACGAGGCGCTGGCGTATGGCTTGATCGCGGCGGGCGTGCGCTTCGGCGCGGGGTATCCCATCACGCCGTGGTCGGACATCATGGAATTGCTCCGGCGCGAGCTGCCCAAATACGGCGGCACGTTTGTGCAGACCGAGGATGAAATCGCCGCCATCTCCATGGCCATCGGTTCCAGCTATTCCGGGCGCGTGGCCGTCACGGGTTCGAGTGGCCCCGGCATTTCGCTCAAGACCGAGGCGCTCGGCTGGGCGGTGATGGCCGAAGTGCCGCTGGTGATTTGCAACATTCAACGCGGCGGGCCGTCCACCGGCATGCCAACCAACGTCGAACAGTCGGACTTGAACCAGGCC
>JANNGC010000751.1:0-5252 GCA_031380445.1 Pedosphaera sp. | reverse complement strand
CCCCCCGCCCCCCTCCCTGTGGTTTTGTTATTATCTCCCCCCTTTCTTTCTACCACGCTTGTTTGCGTGTTTTTCCGCCCCGCGTTCGGCGGGCCCCCCTCCCCCTGGGGGTGCGGCCCGGGGTGAGGGGGAAGGGGTCGCCTCCAGTCCATTCCATCGAACATCACACGGAGTTGGTATGAACACCCTCGACCGAAACATACATACATCACAGGCTCCATTCGGCTTGAAGCTCGGCTACGCCCGCGCCGCCGTCGTCATCTGTCTGCTGTCCGGCGCGCAGCTTTTGTTCGCGGCCGACGCGCCTCCCGCCGGTGCACCACGCGGTGGGCGCGGCGGACGCGGCGGGCCGCTGACCGCCGAGGATCAGGCCGCCATCGCAGCTCTCGCCAAGCTCCCCGCGTGGAAGCGCAGCGCGAGTGTTGGCGACTACTCGATCTCTCCACCCTATGAGACCGCCCCCGAGAACGCACCACGCGAAGGCGTCCCGCATGGCAAGGTCGTGACCTTCCACATCGACCAGACCGACAGTAAATTCTTCCCGCCCGCCCCCGGTCGCGGCGGGACTCCGCCCGCCCCGCGCGAGGTCAATGTTTACATTCCCGCCGGCTACGTCCCTGGCACGCCCGCGCCGCTGCTCTTCTGTCACGACGCGATGGGCATGCACGACAACAAACCCGCGCCCTACCTGCCCACGATCCTGGACAACCTGATCGCCGACAAACGGCTGCCCGCGATGGTCGCCGTGATGGTGATGCCGAGCAACCAGCGCAGCCTCGAATACGACACGGTCTCCGGAAAATTCGCGGAGTTCGTCGAAGCCGAGGTGCTTCCCCGCGTCGTCAAGGAATGCAACGTCGCCTTCACCACGGACCCCAACGCCCGCGCCACCCTCGGTGGCAGTTCGGGTGGAGCGGCCGCGCTTTCGATGGCGTGGTTTCATCCCGAGCTTTACCGCCGCGTGCTCGTCTTCTCCGGCACCTTCGTCAACCTCCGCAACGGACCCGACGCCCCGCACGGCGCGTGGGAATACCACGAGAATTTCATTCCCAAGACCACGCCGAACAAGCCGCTCCGCATCTGGCTGCACGTCTCCGACCGTGACAACGGCGCAGGTGGATCGAGCGCGGGCATGGGCAACTGGGTCATCGCCAATCAGCGAATGGCCGCAGCGCTGAAGGCCAAGGGCTATCCCTATCAGTTCGTGTTCGCCAAGGAGGCCGGCCACGTGGACCGCCCCGTTCGCGCGCAAACCCTGGCCCCCGCGCTGGAATGGCTGTGGAAAGATTTTCAGCCGGTAACGAAGTGAACCCAAGAGCCATCATCTGGCCGCCATCCCACAAACCATCCCCATGAATCGTATCCCTCGCATGTTCTCCGCGGCGGCGTTCGCCGCGCTCGTCGCGGTCTCAGCTCAGGCCCAGATCAACACTAACGCGCCCGGCGCGAGCGGTCCCGGTGGCGGTCGCGGTGGCCGCGGACCCGGGGTTGAATCCGGCCCCGGCTCGTCCTACCGCTCCCCCGAGGTCAACCCCAACAACTCGCTCACTTTCCGCCTGCTGGCGCCCAACGCCAAGGCGGTGCGCGTGCTCACCGACATGCCCAAGCTCGGCGAAGTCACCGTCCACGGCTCCGCGGGCTATGACATGGTCAAGAACGACGCCTCCGGCATCTGGTCCTACACCACCCCTGCGCTGCCACCCAGTTACTACCAATATTGGTTCATCGTGGACGGGCTCACGACGCCGGACCCGATGAACACTTTCGTCCGTCCGGCCACGGGCACTCCGGGCGTTTACAAGAGCGTGGTCGGGGTTCCTGGCAAGGAGGCCGAGTGGATGATGTTCCGTGACGTGCCGCACGGCAACCTGACCGAGCATCACTACCTGAACAAGGAGAACAAGACCGCGCGCCGCGTGGTCGTCTATACGCCACCCGATTACAACACCAGCGGGAAGAGCTACCCGGTCGTTTACCTTCTGCACGGCTTCAATGATTCGGAGCGCGGTTGGACGCAGTCCGGCATGGCCCACAACATCATGGACAATCTTATCGCCGACGGAAAAGCCGTCCCCGCGATCATCGTGATGCCCTTCGGCCACAATGCCACCACCTCGATGGGGAAAGTGGCGGAGATTGCCTACACGCAGAAATCGCTCGGCTTCACGCCCGCACCGGCCCGAGGTCGTGGCGCGCCCGGCGCCGGTGGCCCGCCCGGCGCCAGCGCGGCCCCAGGAGGCGCCGCACCGGCTGCTCCTGCAACTAACGCTCCCGCAGCCCCTGGTCGCGGCGGTCGCGGCGGCGGAATTGGTGGCCCGACCGCCGATGGTTGGTCCATGGAAAAGGAAATCCTCGAATACGTCATCCCCTACGTCGAAAAGGATTTTCGCGTCATCAAGAACAAGAACGCCCGCGCCATCTTCGGCTACTCCATGGGCGGTGGTCACGCTACGTCCATTGGCTTCGGACACCCTGAGGTGTTCGCGCATGTCGGCGGCTTCAGCGGCGGCGGTGCCAACATGATCACATCCAATCCCGAGAGGGCGGCGACGGCGAACAAGGACTACAAGATGATCTTCGTCGGGTCGGGCACCGAGGACACTGCCATCAACGGCGCGCGTTCGTCGCACGCGGCGATGACCGAGAAGAACATCAAGCACATCTTCAGCGAAGATCCCGGCTACGGCCATGACTACCAGATCTGGCGCATCTACCTGCACACGCTGCTGCAAAAGACGTTCCGGGACTGATCCGCATGCGCGCTCCAACCATGAACAAATTCCTCGGACTGCTCGCATTGCCGGGCCGAGCCAAGCCGGAAGACCCATCGCGGCGATGCCCCAATGATTATGAAAACAAAACTACGATTGTTCTTACTGGTCGTCCTGCTGGCGCTCAGCACGAACGCGTTTTCGCAGGACACGAATTTCCACATCTACCTCTGCTTCGGTCAATCGAACATGGAGAGCGGTGGGAAAATGGACGAGCAGGACAAAACCGTTGATAAGCGCTTTCAAGTTCTGGCGGATTTTGATTCCACCAACCGGGGCTGGACGAAGGGGCGATGGTATCAGGCCGTCCCTCCGCTGGCGGCGAAAGGCCGGGGCATTTGCATGGTGGATTATTTCGGCCGGACGATGGTGGCCGGCCTGCCGGAGGCCATTCGCGTTGGCGTCGTCAAGGTCGCTGTGCCTGGTTGCAAAATCGAGCTGTTCGAAAAGCTCACCTACACGAACTACGCGGCCACCGTGGCGCCGTGGATGAAAAACATGATCAAGGCGTACGACGGCAACCCTTACCAGTTCCTCGTGGATCAGGCGAAGGTGGCCCAGAAGGACGGCGTGATTAAGGGAATCCTGCTGCACCAGGGCGAGTCCAACCCGGGCGACAAGGAATGGCCGAACAAGGTGAAGGACATTTACGACCATCTAATCAAAGACCTGAATCTCAAGGCCGAGGAAGTGCCGCTCCTGGCCGGCGAAACGGTGAATGCCAATCAGCAAGGCACTTGTGCGGGCTTCAACAAGATCATGGCCGAACTGCCAAAAGCGCTTCCCAATTCCCAAGTGATTTCCTCGGCCGGATGCACGAGCAACGACCGTCTGCATTTCAATTCGGCTGGCTCGCGGGAGTTCGGAAAACGCTACGGAGAGAAGATGCTTTCCTTGCTGGGTTACAAGGTCGCCGAATCGAAATGACGGACATGAAACTCCACAAGTTCACCCTTGCAGCGATGACATGCGCCGCGTTTGTGTTCACCGCATCATCCTCGCGTGCCGCCGAAAGCAGCGCTGACGTTCCATCGAAAAGATTGCGCGTGATCGTCACATCGGACTTCCCTCCGTTTCCGGTGACCAACAGCGACCCGGACGATGTGCAGTCGATGGTTCGCTTTCTTCTGTATGCCAATGAATTCGATATCGAGGGATTGATCGCGTCGGCAGGCACCTACGGCATGGTCGCTGAGAAGAAGAACATCCTGGCCGTGCTGGACGAATACGACAAGGTGGATGAGAACCTGAGAAGGCATGATCCCAAATATCCCACCGCTGACGCCTTGCGTGAGGTGACCTTTACGGGCAAGGGCAATAACAATGGGATCAAAATTCAATTTGGATGCGGCAAGCAACCGGTGACCGACATCATCGGAAAGGGCAAGGACAGCGAGGCTTCGAGGGCGATCATTGCCGCTGCGGCCAAGCCGGATCTGCGGCCGATTTACATCGGCGTCTGGGGCGGTCCACGGGAAGTCGCCCAGGCGATTTGGGATGTGAAGAGCACTCGCAGCGAAGCCGAGCTGAAAGCCTTCATCGGCAAGCTGCGCGTTTTTCTCATTGCCTGCCAGGACGCCACGCATGATTGGCTGATGAAGGAGTTCCCGGACCTCTTCATCATCGAATCAAAGAAGACCTACCAAGGCATGTTCGGCAGCGACAGTCGTGCGTGGGTGGAAGAGAACATCATCAACAACCATGGGCCGCTCTGCGCAATTTATCCGCCCCGAGCCGTGGCAGGCCAGGGAGTGATTGAAGGGGATTCGCCTGCCTTCCTGTACCTCGTCAGCGCGAATCGCGGGATCAACGATCCGGAGGATGCCACCCAGCCCAGTTGGGGCGGACAGTATGTGCGCCGAGGTGCGACGAAGCATTACGTGGATGGGCCGGGTGCGGGGAGCATCCGCAAGTGGCGGGCCGACTTCCAGGCCGAGTTCAAGGCCCGCGCGAACTGGACCCTGCCGTGACGATGAACCTGCTTCAAACCATGCCTACCAAACTGGTCCCAACCAAGGGCCCGCGTTTGAGCGGTCCAAGTTTCTGCCGGATCGTGTTCTTCGCCCTTGCGACGTGCGTCGGGGTGGCGATGGCGCAATCGGCGTCCGGTGCTGCTGGTGGTTTCAGTCGCCCGGCGGACAAGCCCGTGCCGAGAACGGATCGCAATTCCCAGATTGCGCACGAGCAGTTGGTCGAGAAGGCAAAGCGGGGCGGTATCGACGTTTACTTCCTCGGCGACTCCATCACGCGTCGGTGGGGTGCGACGGATTACCCGGCATTCCTCGCGAACTGGAGCACCAATTTCTTCGGCTGGAACGCGGCGAACTTCGGTTGGGGCGCGGACCAGATCGAAAACATCTTGTGGCGCGTCGAGAACGGCGAACTCGATGGTGTGCATCCAAAGGTCGTCGTCCTGCTTGCGGGCATCAACAACGTCGGCACGATTCCGGGCGGCGAGGACAAGGTGGAGAACATCACGCG
>JANNGC010000703.1:0-2709 GCA_031380445.1 Pedosphaera sp. | reverse complement strand
CTTGGGCGCGGAAGGTGAACTTCTCGTGGTCGAAGCCGAGCAGCTTCATGATCGTGGCGTGCAAATCGTGGACGTGAACTTTGTCCTCCGCCGCCGCAAAGCCGAATTCATCCGTCGCGCCGTGGACGTGGCCGCCCTTCACGCCGCCGCCCGCCATCCACATCGAGAAGCCGTGATGGTTGTGGTCGCGTCCGTTAATCTTGCCGGCATTTGAACCGGGCGTGGGCAGTTCCACAGTCGGCGTGCGTCCGAATTCTCCGCCCCAAATCACCAGCGTGTCCTTCAACATGCCGCGCTGTTTCAAATCCTTGAGCAATGCGCCGATGCCCTGGTCGCATTCCTTCGCGAGCTTGCGGTGATTCACTTCGATGTCGTCGTGGTTGTCCCACGGCTGGCCCGCGCCGTGCCAGACCTGCACGAAGCGCACGCCTTTTTCCAGCAGCCGCCGCGCGATGAGAAGCTGCCGCGCCTGCGTGCCCTCGCCATACATTTTGCGGACGTGCTCCGGCTCCTTGGTGATGTCGAAGGCGTCGCTCGCGTCCATCTGCATGCGGTAGGCGAGTTCAAACGACTGGATGCGTGCTTCAATCTGCGCGTCGTTCTGGCGTTTCTCGCGGTGACGAAGGTTTAGTTTTTGCAACAGGTCGAGCTGCGCCCGCTGCTCGGGCATCGACGTGTAGTTGTTGCGCACATTCTCGATCAGCTTCTCGATCTGCGTGTTCGCCGTGTCGATGTAGGTGCCCTGAAACACGCCCGGAAGAAATCCGCTCTGCCAGTTCTGCGACTCCTGAATCGGATAGCCGCCGGGACACATCGCGATGAAGCCGGGCAGATTCTGGTTCTCGCTGCCCAGTCCGTACGTCACCCACGAACCCATGCTCGGCCGCACCAGCCGCGCCTCGCCGCAATTCATCAGCAGCAGGGACGGCTCGTGATTCGGCACGTTCGCGTACATCGAGCGGATGACGCACATGTCGTCAATGCTCTCCGCGACGTTCGGAAAAAGTTCGCTGACCTCGATGCCGCTCTGCCCGTATTTCTTGAACTTGAACGGCGACTTGTAGGCTGCGCCGGTCTTGCGTTCGGTCTTGAGCTGAAGGGGGATGGCCTTGCCGTGATATTTCTCCAGCGAAGGTTTCGGATCGAACGTGTCCACATGCGACGGCCCGCCGTTGGCGAAGATGTGAATGATCCGCTTGGCCGTGCCGGGGAAATGCGGCTGCTTCGGCGTGAGTGGATTCATGAAGCCGCCGGCCTGCGCGGTTTCGGCCTGCGCTGAATTCACTCCGCCGAACAGCGACGCGAGGCTGAGCGCGCCCATGCCCATGCCGCAACGGTTCAGGAACTCGCGCCGTGTCAGCGCAAGATGCTCAGGATTGAATGCGTGGTGTCCCATGCTCGTATCAAAATTACGTCATGCTGACGCGAGGGCAAACCCGCAAATTCACCGCAGATAGGAGCGCGGACCGCCGAGTCCGCGTGTTCATGCTCAACGCCAAGGCGCAAAGACGCGAAGTCGCAAGAATGACTCGAAGCCAAATGGAGAGGTTTTGTTTCAGCTTGGCGTCTTTGCGTCTTCGCGCCTTGGCGTTGAATCGATCAGTCGAAATGATGAACACGCGGACTCGGCGGTCCGCGCTCCTAGCGCAGGAAAGTTTCCAGCACCCGCCGATGCGCGCTGGTGAAGGGCAGTTGCCGTAACCTGTCCGCACCAATCCATTCACCCGCGCCCGAGCGCAGCGTTCTTCCGTTCACCACGCCCCGAAAGGCTTCGAGCGTGAGGCGAAAGCGGGTGATGGAATGCTTCACCGTGACCAGCGGCGTGAGGGATTCAAGCGGGCTGCCCAGTTCCGCTTCCAAGGCGCGCTGCGTGGCGAGCGCTGGAGCAGTCAGCGCCACTTCCACGTTTGGGAATTCCCACAGATGCGCGTTCACCACGCCGTCCGGCCGCTGTCGCACCAGCACCGCTCCCTCCTGTTCGAGCACGCACGCCACAAAGCGTCTGGCCGTGCTCGCGATGCGCTCGCCGAGATTGGGCAGTTGCTCGACGAGACCGTCGCGGCGCGCAACGCAGAGTTTGGCCAGCGGACATTCTTCACAACGCGGCTGGCGCGGTGTGCAGACGAGCGCGCCGAGTTCCATCAGTGATTGGTTCAGGGCGGAGCAGGAATTACGAGTGGGTGGAGAGAGGTTTGTCTCGTTCGCTGCCGTGACCAGTTCCTCCGCCAGCTTCCACAGCCGCGCATTTGCCTCTTTCTCCCGCGCGTTCTCACGGATGCCAAAGACGCGCGTCAGCACGCGGATCACGTTGCCGTCAAGAATCGGCGTGGGTTGATTAAAGGCGATGCTGCAAACCGCGCCCGCCGTGTAGCGGCCGATGCCGGGCAGCGCGAGCACATCATCGAAACCGGCGGGAAATTTCCCATCGTGCTGGCTGACGATGACTTGCGCCGCCTTCAGCATGTTCCGCACGCGCGTGTAGTAGCCAAGTCCCTCCCAGAGCTTGTGAATCTTCTCGGATGGAGCTTTGGCCAGCGTCTGAACATCCGGCAGTTCACGCATCCAGCGTTCGTAATACGGAATGACCGTCTTCACCTGCGTCTGTTGCAGCATGATTTCCGAAACCCACACGGCGTAGGGATCGAGCGTGCCGCGCCAGGGGAGAGTGCGGGCATTCGAGGAGAACCATTCCAGCATCGGTGTGACCAG
>JANNGC010000657.1:0-2227 GCA_031380445.1 Pedosphaera sp. | reverse complement strand
CAGACTTCATTCGCGAGCAATTGAAAACCACGAAGGCGCTCGTGAAGTTCATTCGCGATCACCAGAACGAGGTGGACAGAGATTTGGCAGCTTGTCTCGCTGCTCTCGAAAAAGGCGACATCGAGTTAGCAGTTCAACACGCACGGATGGTCAAGCCGCACGGTAATGGAGGCATCACTGATTGGTGCCCACCAGTCATTCACGATAACGAAACGCCCGAATACAACGCTCAGGTTCTTCAAGGGCTATTGAATGAATGGTGCCGCATGATGAGCTTTTCATTCGACGAGCTAGACCGCGCTCAACGCGATTTACAGGTCGGTGAACTTGAGGCGAAGAAGAAGCCGGATGGCCACGTCCTTTGCCCATTCTGTCGCAAAATATTCTCAATAACTTCAGCAACCAGTTGGGACGGTTCCAGACACGTAACGTGCGGAGTGCGTTTAAGATTTGTGTGGGTGGAGAAATTTCAGAGCTAACTAGAGCCATGATTCCGAATCGAATGGCGCGCACTTTGGAATGAACATCTCCCTTCCCCTCACCCCGGCCCTCTCCCCAGAGGAGAGGGAGCACGGCACACCGCCTCACTCACAACGAACGCGCTCGGCTCCCCGAACGCTGACTGACTTTCTCCCTCTCCCCGGGGGAGAGGGCCGGGGTGAGGGCGGGCGTGAACAAACGAAAGCGGCGCGATGCAACGAAGGAGCGCGGCCTTTAGGCCGCTTCATCGTTCAATGTCACGCGGTGTGGAATCATTCGAGGCGGCTGGAACTTCGCACGGTGAAGCGGCCTAAAGGCCGCGCTCCGTTGCCGCCGCGAACACGCCAATCACTCCCGCGCTGATGAAACTCTCCCGCCACTGGCTCTGGCTGTTGCTCGTCATTCCGATGGCGTTCGGATTGTGGCGGCTGCGGCTGGATGTCGAAGTGTTGAACCTGCTGCCGGATCAGTTCCCGGTCGTGCGCGGGATCAAGCTTTACCAGACGAATTTCTCCAACGGGCGCGAGCTGATCATCACGCTGAACTCGGAAGACCCCGAGGCGGCGGAGAACGCGGCGCGCGGCATCGCGCAGGCGTTGCGCGCGGCCACCAATCTCACGCGCCAAGTCACCTGGCAGCCGTTGTGGCTGGAGAATCCCGGCCAGTCGGCGGAACTCATCGCCTACGCGTGGTTCAACCAACCGCCGTCCGTCTTCGGCACGCTGACCAACCGGCTTGCCGATGCGAATCTGCCCGTGCTGCTGCGCGACGCGCAGGAGGCGCTCACCACATCGCTTTCGCCCGTGGATCTCGCGCGGCGCGGCTACGATCCCTTCGGCCTCACGCAATTGCCGGAGACCATCAGCGGCGCGAGCGCGCTCGGCGAGGGGCAGGACTTCTTCGTCTCGGCAGACGGCACCTTCCGCGTCGTCTTCGTCGAGGCGCGTCCGGTGATTTCCGATTACCGCAAATGCACGCGCTGGCTGGAGGAGGTCAACACGCTCGTGACCAACGCGCTGCACGCCGCGCAACTCGCGGGGACCGTGGAGTTAGGAGCGCGGACCGCCGAGCCCGCGCTATCCAAACACCACGAACACGCGGACTCCGCGGCCCCCGCTCCTGTGAAAGTGCGTTACACCGGGCGGCCCGCGTTCACGGCGGAAATCGCCGCCGGGCTCAAACGCGATCTCGCCGGGCCGTCCGGCGCAACTCTGCTCGTCATCGCCGCGCTGTTTTATCTCACGCACCGACGGCTCAAGCCCCTGCTCTGGCTGACGGCGCTGTTGCTGATGATTCTCGGCGGCACGATGGCGCTGGGCGGACTCCTCTTCGGCACGCTCAACATCATCAGCCTCGGCTTCGCGTCCATCCTGCTCGGACTGGCGGAGGATTTCGGCATCGTGCTGTATCAGGAATCGCGCAGTCATCCGAAGCTCTCGTTGCACGCGATTCAAAAGATGGCCGCGCCGGGAATCTTCTGGTCGGCGGTCACGACGTGCGGAGCGTTTCTCGTTTTGAATCTCGCCGGACTCCCGGGCTTCGGACAATTGGGCACGCTCGTCGCCATCGGTATCGCGCTCGCGGCGGTAGTGATGCTTTACGCCTATTTGCCGCCACTCATGCGCCGGCGCGCGCACGCGCAGGAGAGCGACGAGGGGCATCACGTTCCCGAGCGCGCGTTCCGCCGTGTGCCGCTGCCGTGGTTGAGCACGGTGATTGTAATTTTTCTGTGCGCGATGGCGCTGCT
>JANNGC010000643.1:0-3914 GCA_031380445.1 Pedosphaera sp. | reverse complement strand
CCGTCCAACGTCTGCGCCGCCATCACGAGTTCCACGACGCGGTTGGTGGGAATGCCATCGTAGCCGATGGGCAGGTGGACATATTTCAGCCCGAACTTCTTCGCCGTCTCCACGCCGGGCTGGCCGCCATCCACGCTGATGATGGTCTTCACGCCAAGGCGGGCGAGTTCGGCAAAGCCCGCCTCGTTGTCTGGCGAACTGCCGGAAAAAATGTTCGCCGTGACGGCGAAGACGCTGTGCAAGTGGGAGGATTGAAGCGCCTCGGCGGCGCGCGCGCCGTCCACGCCGCCGAGCAGCGCCGCTCCGCAAAAAGCAGCCCGCGTGGCGCGCAACCATCGGCGATTCACGGGGCGCAACCTAGCGATCCGGGCGGCCCCGTGAGAAGTGAAAAGGCTCTTCCGCCTCTGGATCCGACGCCGGGCCAGGACCGGGCGGCCGTTCGGAAAAACCTGTTGCAATCGTTTCGGGACAAGGCATTTTCTGCGCCGCTTTGGTTCGGGGCGTAGCGTAGCCTGGTAGCGCGCTTGTTTCGGGTACAAGAGGTCGTGAGTTCGAATCTCACCGCCCCGACCATTTCACTCCCTATTTTTCGCTCCCGGATTTTCCATACACACCGCAGGAATTCAGGCCGGAACATGAATTGTTTTCCCATTCATGTTCCGGCCTGAATTCCTGCGGTGTTTGTCTTTGGATTTTCTCAGTACCAGCCGCGCAGCCGCACTTCGATGCCCGGCTCCCCGCTCATCGCGGATTGAAACAGCACGGCATTCGTGACCGTGCCGCCCGAATCGCGGTAGTGGTAGGGATACACCACCTTGGGCCGCATCTGCCGAATCACATTTGTCGCACCGAGCCAGTTCATCGTGAACGGCAGGTTCATGGAGAGAAAGGCCACGTCGATATCCGTCAGCGCGCGAATCTCCGGCACGTCGCCGGTGTCGCCGCTGAAGAACAGGCGCTTGCCGCCCAGCGTGAGCACGTAGCAGTTGTTGTTCGTGAAGGCGTGGTTGCCATTGTAGCCCGGCACGGCCTGCACGGTCATGCCTTGCACGTTGGTCGTTTGTCCGTATTGGAGCGCGATGGCGTTGGGCCGGTAGCTGGCGAAGTCCGTGCGCAAATAAACTTTTAACGGCACGATGATGACGCCGCCCGCCTTGCGCAGCGCCGTGAGTTTCACCGGGCTGTAATGATCGCCGTGCTCGTGCGTGACCAGAATCAAGTCGCCTTGCGGCAGGCCGGCGTAACGGGATTCGTACGCCGCGTCGTCATCGGGATCGCTGTAGATGATTTTGCCGTTCCAACTCATCACCACGGAGGCGTGGTAGAGCGGCTGGAGCACCACCTCGCCGTTCGTGGTGAAGAGCGTGTCGCCGCGCAGGACGTTGGTGCTGGCGCGGTAGAAGCGCGCGCTGGCGGCAGGCGCGTCAGTGAACTGGTTGAGACCGGCGCTCTGCGTGTTCGCGAGCGATGTCCAGCGCGTGTCGCTCGGCGCGTGCAAATTCGTCGCGGCGTCGAGGCGGTAGTTGACTCCGGTCGGCGCGAGGAATTTCAGCACCACCTGGCCGTTCGAGTGGCGCGTGATGTTGGTGAACTGAATGCCCTGCGCCCAAGCGGCCGGGGCGAGGGCGGCAGCCATCGCGAGAAACAAAAGCAGGCGGAAGAAGTTCATGAGCGTCCGCCACCAGACGGCGGCGCGGCGCGCAAGATTTCAGAAGTTACAGCGGCACGTTGCGGCCTTTGGACTGCGCCAGCCGGGCGAAAGCGGCGGCGCGCTGCGCTTGCCGCCGCAGTCCATAACGCACCAAATTTCATCAGGCGTAGTTTCAAGTTTGAGATTTCAGTATTCTCGGTTCCCGCTTCAAATGGCGCGGTGGAAACGCAACGCGTCGCTGACGCCGGCCCAACAGCCATCATTGTTCGCCCGCCGTCCTACATCGAGCGGCTGGACGTGCGCGCCCTGTTCGCCAGGCCGCAGCCGCTCGAAGTGGAACTGGGCGCGGGCGACGGCTCGTTCTTCGTGCAATGGGCCGCGCTGAATCCGGACGTGAATTTTCTCGGCGTGGAGCGGCTGCTGGGACGGTTGAAAAAGATCGGGAAGAAATCCAAACGCGCCGGACTGGAGAACGCGCGCGGCCTGCGTCTGGAAGCAGGCTACTTCGCCGAGTATCTGCTGCCGCCCTCATCCATCGCTGCGTTTCACATTTACTTCCCCGACCCGTGGCCGAAACGAAAACACCGCGCGAACCGGCTGATCAACGAACGCTTCACCGAGGTGCTGCGCACCGCGTTGCAAGATGGCGGCACCGTCTATCTCCGCACGGACGATCCGGACTATTTCTCGCAAATGGTCGGCGTGTTCGGCGCGAACAGAAATTTCGAGCCGGTGCCCACGCCCGAACGGCTGGCGGCGGTGCTCACGGATTTCGAGCGCGGGTTCAATGAGCAAGGCATCCAGACGAACCGCGCGGGGTATCGGCGGGTGAGCTGAAGGCGCGCGGACCTTCCTGCCGGCGTGCCGAGGCTGCCGCGGTCACGCACCCCGACTCGGTGCTTCCGTTCACAAATTTGTTGCCCTACAACTCACGCATTCTATGAAACGCCATCTCGCGCTCGCGCTCTCCTTCGCACTCACCACCTCTTTTCTCTCCGCCGCCACGGCGCTCGTGCCGCCGAAACTCGACGAGCCATTCTTCGAAAAATTTAACCCCAAGCCCGCGCCGCAGCCGGACGGACTGCTGCTGAAGAAAGGCGACCGGCTCGCCATCATCGGCGACTCGATCACGGAGCAGAAAATGTATTCGCGCGTGATGGAGACCTATCTCACCGTCTGCGTGCCGCAGCTCGAAGTAACCGCGCGCCAGTACGGCTGGAGCGGCGAAACCGCGCCGGGGTTCCTCGCGCGCATGACGAACGACTGCCTGCGCTTCGAGCCGACCATCGCCACGACCAGCTACGGCATGAACGACCACGGCTACCGCGCCTACGAGACCTCCATCGGCGAACGCTATCGCAAGGCGCAGACGGCCATCGTGAAATCCTTCAAGGCGAACGGCACGCGTGTGGTGCTCGGCTCGCCGGGCTGCGTGAGCAAGAAGGCGGAGGCGTTGAACCTGAACCTCTGCGAACTGCGCAACATTGACATCGACATCGCGACGCAGGAACAGGTCGCGTTCGCCGACGTGTTCTGGCCGATGTTCACGGCGGGCCGCGCGGCGCAACTGCTCTACTCGACCAACTACGCCATCGCCGGCGGCGACGGCGTGCATCCCGGCTGGTCGGGCAGCTTCATCATGGCGTATGCGTTCCTGCGCGCCTTCGGACTCGACGGCGAGATTGGCACCTTCACCGTGGACCTGGGCGCGGGCACGGCCAAGACGAGCGTGGGCCATGAAGTGGTCTCCGCGAAAAGCGGCGAAGTGCAAATCAAGAGCACGCGCTATCCGTTCTGCGCCACGGGCGACGTGAAAAGCGACGGTAGCATCCGCTCCGCGATGACGCTCGTGCCCTTCAATCAGGAATTGAACCGCCTCACGCTCGTCGCAAAAAACGGCGCGGCGCAGAAATACAAAGTGACGTGGGGCGAGAACTCGAAGAGCTACACCGCCGCACAACTCGCCGCCGGCGTAAACCTCGCGGAAGACTTCGCCGTGAACCCGTTCTCCAAGGCCTTTGAGAAAGTGGACGCCGCCGTGCAGGCCAAGCAGAACTACGAGACCATGCAGATCAAAACCATGTTCCACGGCCCGGAATTCAAGCTGGAGCCGGAGTTCCTGGCCAAGCTCACCGAGCGCGTCCGCACGCCGCTGGCCGCGAACATCACCAAGGCGTTCGTGCCGGTGACGCACACGATCCGGATCGAGGCGGAGTAATTTGGTGGCCGTGGTCGCGCTGCGACCGCTCCGCCCGCGTTCAGC
>JANNGC010000635.1:0-4705 GCA_031380445.1 Pedosphaera sp. | reverse complement strand
GGAGTTCACGCCGTAGAGGATTGTGGCGTTCGCCATTTGCAAATTGCCACTGAAAGTTTGCTGGCCCGAGAACGTGTTCCCGCCTGACCGCAGCGCCACGTTCGCGCTCAACCGCGCGTCCGCCAGCGCCCCGCTGGTAATCTTGCTCGCGTCCAGGCTCGGAATCCGGTTCGCGTCGAATGTGCCGGTCGTAATCTTGCTCGCGTCCAGAGCAGGAATCTGCGCGCTGGTCAGTCCGCTCAGTCCCGCCGCACTGCCCGTGAAGGTTCCGGAGAACGACGTGGCCGCGAGCGGGCCGCTGACGCTGACCGCATTGCCGGAAACCGTGACAACATTGCTGCCGCCGTTGCTGACCAGCGCGTTCGCGCCACGAGCCAGAAAGGCGTAGGGCGCAGGCAGCAGCCGCAGGCGCGGCAGGATGTCCACGTCCGCGTTCCCCGCGCCGATGCCCTTCACCGTCAGCCCCACGTAGCGATCCGAGGCGTTGGTGCTGGTGCCCAGCAGCGAGGCGAAGCTCGGGCGCGTGCCGACCACGGTGCCCTCGCCGAGCAGCACGCTGAAGTAGCCCTTGTCCACCGTGACCGTCTGCTGCTCGCCCCAGAGCGGGCTGTTCGTGCCCGTTTGCGTGGCGTAGATGCGGAAGATCACGTCGTAATTTTTCGGCGTGTTCGTGGCGAGCGCGTTGCCCAGGCCGTCCACGAGGAAGCCCTGATAGGTCAACCGGTCGGGCGGGAAGTTCGATTGCGCGGAGGCAACGTCGGCCAGCGCCAGCAGCACGAGAGTGAACACGGCCCGCGCGACGGCGGGGAGGAATGGAGTCTTGCTCATAAAATTACGTGGGATGGAGACGGCAGTTTTCATGCGATGGAAAAAGTCGAAATTGAAGAAAGTGAACTCAAACGGTCGAGAGCAGACGAACGACTGCGATCAATATGGACTGCGGCGGCAAGCGCAGCGCGACGCCGCTTTCGCACGCAAGATGACTTGCCGAACTCGCACATGCTCCGTGCGCTCGAAAGCGCCGTCGCCGCTCCGCTCTGCCGGCGCAGTCCAAAAGCCCGCGCGCTCAGGATGGTTTCGGGATTCTTCATGGCGCAATCGTCAGCGTGGGAATCTCACTCACGCGGTTCAGGCTGAAGCCGCCGCGCACTTCAAACTGCCGCGTCTCGTTGGTGCCGCCCGCGCGGGCCAGTCCCTTGAGCGTCATCGTCTCGCTGTAAATTCCATTGAGGGTCGTGCCCGCCGCGACCAGCGCGGAGAAGTCATCCGCCGGCGGCAGCACCTGCAAAGTGATCACGCGCTCGATGCGATACGACTCCGAGCCTTGCGCCAGCGCCTGGCTGAAGGTCGCGTTCAAGTTGTCGTGGTCCGGGTGGTAGGTGTGCAGGAAGGGATTCGCCGCCTGATCATCAAACGGCACCGCCACGGTCACGGAGAGATTTGTGTCCGTGCCGAACTTGCCGTTGAACGACCACACCGTGTTCGTCGCCGTCCACGGCAGGTGCGTGGAGGTGATGCGTCGCGCGTTCTTGAGATACGCCGGGTCTAGGACTGATTCGGCGTTGGCCACGACCGTGTTCGAGAAATAGTCGCGCCCAAAATAAACGCGCTGCAGCAGCGACGCATTCGGCCCGCTTTCGGGATTATGCAGGACCAACCGCAGCGGATACGCCTTCGGCACCGCGCCGAGCGAGGTGTCGAGCGCGGTGACATTGTAATTGCCGTTGCTCGTCGTGACCGGCGCATTCGCCGCGTCGCGCTCGAAGGTCTTGAGGTAATGCTGCACCTCGTTCACCGCCGCCGCGCCGACCCACAGGCCCGCGCTCGAACTGGCCGTGGCCTGCACCGGCACCTGCACCATCGAGACACCGAGCGAATCCGTGAAGACCAGCACGCCCGCCAGCAACGAGCCGGGCGGGTCCGTGATGGCCGTGCGTTGGAGTCCGAGCACCACGTCCACTTCCGAGCCGGGCGTGTTGCGCGGCGCGAGCGTCCAGGTGCGCGGCGCGTTGAGCGGCAGGTTCGTGTAGCCGTAGGTGAGGTTCGTCGTGTTCAAATTTCCACGCAGCAACAGCGGCGGCACGCCCACGATATTCGACTGCCCAGCCGGCGGCGTCTCGGACGCGGCGAGCCGGAGCGTGATGGTCATGTTGCTGGAGGAAAGATTGCGCAGGCGAAAGGTCGAACTGTTCAGGCTGGTCTGGAAGTTGATCCCGTTCTCCGCCGAGTTCACGACCTCGAACGGCCCGAAGTAGCGGTTGAACACCGTGCCCGAGCGCATCCAGAAGGCCTGCCCGCGCTTCACGCTGGTGATGCTGAAGAGCAGCGACGGCAGCAGTGCCGGGTTGTTGCTGCCGAGATCGCCGCCGGGATAGCGATAGATTTCCGGCGTGGCCGACTGCAGCTCCGGCGCCTGCGCGAGGAAGGCGTTAAACTTCGGCGGCAGGTTCGTGACCGTGGGGAAGCCGATGAGATTCAGCCCGGAGATGGTCCACGCGTGACGCGGCGCGACGGGCCGGCCTTTGATGTTCCACTTGTAAGTCGCGACGTTCGTCCCCATGCGCACGAGATACGCCGAGTCGCCGGTGAGGCGTTGCAACTGCGAATCCACGTCCGAGCGCTGCCACGTCCCCCACTCCACGGCAGGTGTGGGGTTGGCCGGACTGTCTGTGAACTGCGCGACCGACGGCGGATTCCAGCGCCAGACTTCGAGGATGGGATTGGCAATGTCGCCGCCCACGAGATTGTTCAACGTGTCGTGCGTGGCGTCCACATGCAGGAAAACCGCGTTCCACCCCGCGTGCAGATCAATGGACTGCGTGACCCACTGCGCCCGCGCCGCGCCCGCGCCGCCGAGCAGCGTGGCCACGAGCATTCCGCCGAGCAGGCGCTTCGTTGTTCGGTGTACAAAAGTTTTCATCACGCTCGCTGCGACCTGCTTCTGTCCGCCGGATTTTTCGCCGGACAGAACGGGCCGTCTGATTGTCCTTCTCGAAACCCGTGCATGGCGGCTGCAAGAAATGTGGAAAAAGTTTCGGGGAAGGTTTTGAACCGCTAATAAACGCTGATGGGAACTGAAGAGAGAAGCCAGGGCAGACGCGCCAAAATGTTCCTGAAAAGTTCTTCTTCATTCCCCTGACAAACCTTCCCCTGACTTTTCGGACGAGCCAGCCATGGAAAGTCAGGGGAAGGTTTGTCAGGGGAATGAAGAGGACTTTGCCGGCGCTCCCGGTTCCATCATGGGCGTTTATCAGCGTCCGTGAGCGGTTTGCCATCCCGCTTCTTGGGCTTGGCTTCCGCCTGCGGAGCATCCGACTCCTGTGCTCCCGCCGCGCCGCCGAGGGTCACGCGCACGAGGCAGTCCGGGCACAGGCCGTCCAGCGCCTGCGCCGAGTGACGGCGGCCGCAGCGCGGACATTTTTTATCGCGGTTCACGGGCAAGTCTGTGGAAAGCAAAGATTCATCCGCTCTCTTCTCTCGCCATCCGCGCGCGAAGACTGCGGGAAATCTGCGGCCACCCGGTCCCCTATGGACTGCGCCGGCCGAGCGGAGCGGCGACGGCGCTTTCGAGCGCACGGGGCGCGCGCGTTCGACAAGTCATCTTGCGTGCGAAAGCGGTGTCGCCGCTCCGCTCTGCCACCGCAGTCCATAGGGATTCAGTCCGACGCGGCCACGGGACGATTTTGACATGGCTTGTCCGGTGGAAATTTACCACGCTGCGGCGGTTCCAATGAGCAACCCGAGCAACGCGAATTCCGCCCCGGCCCGCCGCGATGATTTCACGGCGACGCACTGGACGCAGATCGCGCAGGCGGCGGAGCAGGACGGTTCAGCGGCGGCGCGACGCGCGCTCGAAGCGTTGTGCGTGCGCTACTGGCCGGCCATCTACAGTTTCCTGCGCCGGAAAAATCACGGAGCCGAGGACGCGGAGGTTTTGGCCCAAGGTTTCTTCGCCCACTTGCTCGAAGACAACGCGCTGGCCCGCGCCGACCGCAGCAAGGGCCGGTTCCGCAATTTCCTGCTCGGCGCACTCCAGCGTTTCCTCGTGGATGAGGCACGACGGACTGGCGCGCAGAAGCGCGGACGCGACCGCACGGTGCTGGCCCTCGACTTCGCCGCCGTGGAGCAATGCTATCTGGACGAATCCGATCCCGGTCTCTCACCCGAACAGATCTTCGACCGCCGCTGGGCCGCGACGGTGCTGGAGTCGGCCTTTGCTGATTTGCAAACCGAGTTCCGCGAGGCGGATCAAACCGCGCGGTTCGACGCCTTGAAAAAATATCTCTCCGAGGAAGTGAGCGATGGCGACTACGCCGGACTCAGCGCGCGGCTCGGTCTCGCGCCCAAGGCCGTGTCGTCCGCCGTCTCGCGCCTGCGCGACCGCTACCGTGAACTGGTCCGCCGCAACGTGCTGGCCACGGTGGCGGGCGCGGAGGAAGTGGATGCGGAGTTCAGGGAATTGTTCCGGTGAGAAGAAAACCCAAATCCCAAAACCCAAATAAACTCCAAGCTCCAAATTTCAAAGGCGGCGGCGCTCGGTGAAGGGAGCACGCCTTCCCCTCACCCCAGGAGAGAGGGAGACAGTCAGCCCGCGTCCGAACAAATGGAACGCCCCTCTCGCGAAGGAGACTGGATGCGATTCTCCCTCTCCCAGCGGGAGAGGGCCGGGGTGAGGGGGAAGGCATCGTGCCAGTATCACCGTTGG
>JANNGC010000580.1:0-5805 GCA_031380445.1 Pedosphaera sp. | reverse complement strand
GTTGGGGTTCAACGGCACGCGAAGGGCTGCTTTCCGCCCAGTCAAAATTTTCCGCCCCGTTCAACGCCGCACCACCTTCCACAACGTGAACACCACCAGCGGCGCGAGGGCGACGAGGAGCAGGATGAGGCAGAGCGCGTTCACTTGAGAGTTATGGCCGTAATGAAGCAGGTTGAAAATCCGCACGGCAAGCGTTTCCACGCCCGGCGGCAGCACGAGCAAAGTGGTTTCCACGTCCCACAGGCTCAGGACGAAAACCACGTAGCCTGCGCCCGCCAGGGGCCCCGCCATTTGCGGCAGGACCGCGTGACGGAACAGCGTGAAGCCCGCCGCGCCATTCACCCGCGCTGCATCAATCAAATTTTGATCCAGTGCCTGATGCGCCGAACGCGCCAACGAGTGCGTGACCGCGAGGTAACGCACCACGAGCAGCGCGATGACGATGGCTGACGTGCGCGAGAACCAGAACAACGGGGGATAACCAAACGTCGTGGACGCGCCCACGCCCAGCAGCACGCCCGGCACCAGGAAAAAAATCCAGAGCCAGCCGAGTCCGCGCACGCGCATGAGCAGCGCGCCGAATCCGACCGTCACCGCCGCCGCCGTCGCCGCGTAGAAAACCGAGTGCCACAACGCAGACTGGCCTGCCGCGAGCGCGGGAAGAAATTCACTCCAAGTCCGCGCGTGGACAACGATCTGCGCCAGCGGCACGACGAGCGACAGCACCAGCGCCAGCGCGCCGACCGCACGGCTCACGCCCAGCCAGAGCGGGCCAAGCTGCCGGGCGAGTTGCGGCCCAATGTCACTCGCACTTTCACGCGGCCACGGAATGACTTCTCGTCGCAGGAAAAATATCAGCAGCGCCGGCCCGAGGATCAGCGGCCAGCTCAGTCGGAACGCCGCCGCCGCGTTGAGGTTGGTGCTGAACTGCACCCACATTTCCGCCGGAAACACTTTCACCTGAAGAATCGCGGGCACGGCAAAATTGTTCAGCGCCAGCGCAAAGGTGATGACGGCGCTGATGACCAGCGCGCTCTTCGCGGCGGGCAGCAGAAGGAAGCGCAGCAAGTTCGCGCCGCGCAGTCCGGGGTCGAGTTCGAGGTGCGCCGCGTCGAGCTTCTGCCACGCGCTAAAGATGCCGAGCGCGGAAACGGGCCAGAGCAGCAGCGCCAGAATCCACACCGCGCCGGGCAGTGAAAAAATTTCCAGCGGCAGCCAGCGCCGCAGCGCGCCGTTCACGCCGAGCAGATCAATCCAGGAATTTGTGACGAGGAACGACGGCAGCGCCAGCACCGCAACACAGAGCGCGAGCAGTCCCGCGCGCACCGTCCGCCGCGCCGACGCCAGCGCCAGCGCCACGGCCAGCCCGAGCGCCGCCGCGAGCAGCGTGGCGGCTCCGGCGACGAGCAGGCTGTTGGTGAGCAGCGTCCAGTTCATGGCGCGAGGGCGCGCGGACTTTAGGGCTGCGCCGGAGAGGGAGAAAGCAAAAGGCTTCGCGCCTCCAGGCTACGGCACCGGCTTCTTCCAAATCGGCACCACGCGCTTCATCTCGTCAATCAGCCACTGCGCGGCGGCGAACGCTTCGCCGCGATGCGGCGCAATGACTTCCACCCAGAGCGAAGGCTCGTTCACCCGCACCACGCCGAGGCGATGCACCAGGCGCACGGACTCGACGGGCCAGCGTTTTTCCATGTCATCGAAGAGCAGTTGAAACTGCCGTTCGGCCATCGGGACGAAGGCTTCGTAATCAATCGCCGCGATGGCCGCGCCCGACTCCTCCCCGCGCACCACGCCGGAGAAGCACACCACCGCGCCCATGCCGGCGGACATGACGCGCTGCGCGGTCAACGTAGCTTCATCAATCGGGGCAGCGGAAATCAGCAGGAAGCGTTTCATTCAACCTCCTTGCACCGGCGGGAACAGCGAGACTTCATCGCCCGCTTGGAGCGCGTACGTCTTCGGCTGGTACTCCACGCCCACGGCGATGAGCGTGGAGTTTTGCATCGCGGCGAGTTTTGGGAAGCGCGTGAAAAGATTTTGCAACAACTCAGCGATGGATACGCCCGAGGCGATTTCCTCCGTCGTCTGCGCGCAGCCCGTCAGTTCCTTGAAGTAAGAATAGAAGTGGACGGTGACGGTCATGCGCGGAAAGAAGTCACTTCGCGTACGCCTCGGGCCGCAGCACGCCCACGAACGGCAGGTTGCGATACTTCTCCGCGTAATCCAGCCCGTAGCCGATCACAAAGTAATCGGGAATCGCAAAGCCCACGTAGTCCGCGCGCACTTTTTCCGTGCGGCGCGCTTTCTTTTCGAGGAACACGCAAATCTTCAGGCGGCGCGGCTGGTGGCCTTTGAGAATCGCGAGGACGCGCTTGAGCGTGCGGCCAGTGTCGAGAATGTCGTCCACCACCAGCACGTCGCGGCCCTTCACGTCGAGGCGGAGTTGCTTGGTAAAGACCAGTTCGCCCGCCTCCGTGCCCGCGCCATAGCTCGACACGCCGATGAAATCCAAACGCAGCGGCAGCGACAGATGCCGCACGAGATCGGCGAGAAACATGACCGTGCCATTGAGCAGCGAGACGATGACGAGATCGCGCCCGGCGTAGTCGCGCTGCAACTGCCGCGTGAGCTGCTGCACGCGTTTGGCGATCTGCTCCTCGGTGATGAGCACGCGCTCGATCTCGGGAAAGGCGACGAGGCTTTTCTGGCTGGAAGATTTTTTCACGCGGGCGCGGCGGACGGGGGAGGTCTTCATGAAATTAAATGTGCTTCGAGTCGTCGTGGTCTTTCTGCACGTAGCCGGATTCCTGACGTTGGAAATTCACCTCGTTCTTCTTCACGTAGGCGGCGAAGACGTCATCCGCGCTCATGCCCAGCACCTGCGCCATGCTGATGAGAAAGTGGAACAGGTCCACGACCTCCACGCGCGCGTTCTGCTCGTCGAACTTCTGATACTTGGCCCACCATTTCCACGGCACGCTGTCGGTCAACTCGGCCATCTCCTGCGACATGGCGCGGCAGTAGTTGAGAATCCACTTCGTCTTCTCCTCCTCGCTCATGCCGTCGGTCTGCACGCCGATGCGCGCGTTGAGCGATTTCTGCATTCGGAAAAGTTCGCGAAGCTGGTCGGGTTGTTCCATGCGCGCGAGCGTTCAAAGTTCACCGGCAAAGTGCAAGGGGCAAAACTTTGAAGGAGCGCGGGCTTTCCAGTCCGCAGCAACGTGCTGACGGCGGAGGGTCTCGCCTTGTCTGGAGCCTGCCGGGTGTCGTGGCTTGCTGCGGGCTGGAAAGCCCGCGCTCCGGGGCCTCTGGCTCTCTGCGCTATTTCTTCTCCGCCAACGCCTTCGCCAAACTCGCGGCCACGCGCTCAGAGCGTATGAGTTTCCCTTCCAGGTTCAGGTGATACTCGGTGTCGAAGAAATGGTCGGTCGGGAAAACCATCTCCTCCACCGCGTCCAGCCGGGGAATTTTCAACCGCGCGCGCAGCAACTGATCGAGACGCTCAATGGCCGCGCGGTTCTGGGCGAAGCTGCGCTGCTCGTACGGCGGGTGCGAGTAGAAGACGCGCGCACCGCGCTGTTCCGCCGAGGTCGCGAAGCGGTTCAGGTGCGCGAGGGCCGTGTCCGTGGTCGCGGTGGGCGTGAACTTGAACCGGGCCACGCCCAGCTTCGGCCCCTTCACGCCATGATGCGAAACCACGTCGCCTCTCTCGTTGAAGGATCGCCGCTGCGTATGCACGTAGTCCGCGCCATCGAGGATGCCCTGCGCGTCGCCCAGCACGGTGCGAATGACGCGGCCCAAGTGGTGAACGTAGCCGTGATCGAGCAAGTCCTTGAGCTGCCCGAAGGTCAGCGCGCGCAACACGGTCGGACGGCACTCGATGAGCCGGGCGACGTATTCGGGATCGGGCCGGTAGAATTTCTCGAAGGTGTCGTATTCCGGAGCGACCACCACCACGTCGCCGCGCCGGAGGAACGGCTCCACTTCTTGCAGCATGAATTCGAGACCGACGGCGGCGTTCAGCCCCATGTTGACCGGATTCAGGCCCAGTTCTTTTCCGACCAGTCCCGAGTCCATGCCGAAGGCCATCGAGGAGCCGCCGACGAAAATGATCCGGGGCGACGGCAGCATCTCCAGCCGCCGATGTTTGTCTGCGCTGGCCATGTAGAAACTTTTCTCGGCCGGAAATTTTCCCGTGTAAGCGACAAAGACGGCGGCGAGCAGCGCCGCCAGGACGCCGAAGAACACCGCGAGCTTGAGGAGGAAAGTTTTCATCGCGGTTTCAAAACTGGAAGTAGATGAACTGCCCCGAGCCGTAAGTGCCGCCATAAAAAATCGCGAAGGCGATGGTGAAATAAACCGCCCATCGCGCAGCGCGCGGCCAGTGCTCGAGAGTCAGCGGATGCGGCTGACGGCGTTGCAGCCACTCGACCACGAACAGCGCGGCCACGGCGAGGAAGATGAGATTCCCCGCCGGTTGCGCGGTCACGCGGCCCAGGCCGAGGAAGTAGGTTTCCAGATTCAACGCATCCGCCAAGACGCGTTGCAGAATCACCAGCGCGTCACCGAACGAATGCGCGCGGAAGAAAACCCAGCCGAGGCAGACGATGGCGAAGGTGAGCAGCATTCGTCCGGCGGTCTTGAGCGAGGGGAGAATTGATTCTCCACCGGCCACATCGCTCACGCCGCGTGTGGCGCGTTTGGCGGACAAAGTTTCCGGCAGCACCGCGAGTCCGTTGATCGCGCCCCAAGCCACGAAGTTCCATGACGCGCCGTGCCAGATGCCGCTGAGGAGGAAGGTGACGAGGACGTTGAAAACGCGCCGCGGCTTCGACACGCGGCTGCCACCGAGCGGCAGATACACGTAGTCCTTGAACCAGGTGGTGAGCGAGATGTGCCAGCGCCGCCAGAACTCGCCGAGGCTCTGCGAGAAATACGGGTTGGCAAAATTCCGCATCAGCTCGAAGCCGAAGAGTTTTGCGAGGCCGATGGCGATGTCCGAGTAGGCGCTGAAGTCGCAGTAGATTTGCACTGCGAAGAGCACCGTGGCCACGGCCAGTTCACCGCCGGTGCAGTCGGCGGGCTTCAGGAACACGGCGTCCACGACCGGCGCGAGGTTGTCCGCCACGACCATTTTCTTGAAGAAGCCCCAGAGCATCTGGCGGCAGCCGTCCACGGCCTGCGCGTGATTGAAGACACGCGCGCAAAAAAATTGCGGCAGCAGATGCGTGGCGCGCTCGATGGGTCCGGCGACGAGCTGCGGGAAGAAGGAAACGTAGGCGAGATACTCGACGAGGTGCGGCGTGGCGCGCAATTGACGGCGGTAGATGTCAATCGAGTAGCTCATGGTCTGGAACGTGTAGAAGCTGATGCCCACGGGGAGCACGACCTTCAGCGTGGGCAGGTCCATCGTCCAACCGACCGAGGCGGCGGCGGCCTGCAGGCTCTCGGCGAAGAAGTTGAAGTATTTGAAATAGGCGAGCAGGCCGAGGTTCGCGGTAAGTCCGAGGGCGAGCAGAAGTTTTCTCCGGCGCGGCACGTCCGTCTTCTCCAAGCCCAGTCCCACGGCGTAATCCAGCAGGCTGGCCGCGAGCATCAGCCCGCAGAAGCGCCAGTCCCACCAGCCATAGAAGACGTAGCTGGCAAGAACGATGAGGACGTTCTGCGCGCGCCGCTCGCGCAAGCCCCAATAGAGGGGGAAGAACAGCGCGAGAAAGATCAGGAAGGTGAGCGTGGTGAACGTCATGCGCCGGGCGCGAGGCTCAGGGAAAGCGCGGCGCGCAGGCAAGGAGGTTTCGGAGTGCG
>JANNGC010000566.1:0-10014 GCA_031380445.1 Pedosphaera sp. | reverse complement strand
GTGTCGTGCGCGACGATGCGGCCCTGGTTTTTCATGCGCTCGGCCATGAAGACGGCTTTGCCACCCGGCGCGGCGCAGAGGTCGAGAATGGTTTCGCCGGGCTGCGGATCGAGTTCGGTGACGGCGAGCAGCGTGCTGGGGTCTTGGATGTAGAAGGTTCCGCTGTTGAAGCTCGGCAGCGTGGCGAGCGGTGGAAATGATTTCAGCTCGAAGACTTGCGCGTCCTGCGCCCAGTCGTAGGCCACGGGTTTGGCGTCCACGCGTTCGTGCAACCATTGTTCGCGGAGTTGCTCCGGGTTGGCGCGCAGCAAGTTGACGCGCGCGAAGGTCGGCGGCGCGGTGTTGTTCCATTCGAGCAGGCGCGTCGTGTTCTCGCCACCGAGGCGTTGCGTCCAGCGGTCGCAGAGCCATTTCGGATGCGAGTGGCCGAGCGCGAGGTCGGTTTGCTTGAGGTCGGCGAGCGCGCGTTCGAGCGTCTCGCGTTCGCGCAGGCAGTTGCGCAGCACGGCGTTGATGAATCCGGCCTGGGTGTTGAAGCCTTCGCGGCGCGCGAGCTGCACGGTCTCGTTCACCGCCGCGTAATCGGGAATGCGCGAGAGCCAGAACATCTGGTAGAGCGCGAGGCGCAGGAGGATGCGGAGCGTGGGCTTCTGCGGGCGATCGTCGGTCTTGCGGGCAATCATCCAATCGAGCGTGGCCTGCCAGCGCGCCACGCCATAGACGAGTTCTTGGAGCAGCCCGCGATCCTCTGCGGCCATGCGCGTCTGCGCGAGCGCGCCTTCGAGCAGATGTTCGATAAAGTCGCGTCCGTTTTCTCGTTGGAGAAGCAGGCGCATGGCAATTTCCCTTGGTTTTTCAAAACTCACCTTCTAATAATCTGTTTCGATTCGGTTACAGCGAGAAAATTGATCTTATGAAAGAAGAATTTGAAAAACTGGCTGCGGGCGGAAAAATCAGCACCAAGCATGTCGAGTGTCTCACGGTCCTCGCTCAATCCGGTTATTGCGTCCACAAAAGCTGGGGTTTCGGACGCATCACGACGGTGGACACGGTCTTCGCCCGCTTCCTGATTGATTTCCAAACCAAGCCCGGACACCACATGGATTTGGGCTTCGCCGCCGAATCGCTCAAGGCGGTTTCGCCCGAACACATTCTCGCGAAAAAGGCCAGCGACCTCAAAGGCCTCCGCGAACTCGCCGCGCGCGATCATCTCGCCGTCATCAAGCTCGTGCTCAAGAGCTACGGCGATCAGGCGACGACGGATCAAATTCAGAACGTGCTCGTGCCGGATGTCATCGCGTCCGATTGGAAAAAATGGTGGGAAGTTGCGAAGCGCGAACTCAAGAAGGACGGTCACTTCCAAGTGCCGTCGAAGAAGACCGAGCCGATTATTTTTCAAGCCGATGAAGTGTCGCTCCAAGATCGCCTGCTCAAAGATTTCCGCGCGGCCAAGGGCTTGAAGGCCCACGCCACCGTGGCGACCGAAGTGTTGAAATTCATTCCCGATCTCACCGACAAGGCTGCGACCGTGAAGGAAATCAACGGCACGCTGAACGGCGAGATCATCACCCACATGCGGAACCAGCCGAACGTGTCGCTCGAAGCGATGTTCGTGCGCGACGACTTGAGCGAAGCGGCGGGCCTGCCGCCCACAGACGGCGAGCTGACGCCCAAACATATCTGGACGCAGGAGCCGCGCTTCGCCTCCTTCATGGAGTCGCTGCCCGCCGCGAAGCAGCGCCGCGCGCTCGAAACTTTCAAGGATTCCAACCCCCTCTGGTCCGACGTGGTGCGCGCCGCGCTCAACACCTCCTCGGCAAAACTCGCGGGCGAAATCGCCGGCCTGCTCCTCGACAACGGCAAGGCCGACCTGCTCAAGGAATCCATCGCCAAGATCGTGAACCAGCACTCCGGCGGCAGCGAGATGCTGCTCTGGCTGGCCAAGGAACGCTCGGATGCTTTCGCGGACATTCTCGGGCCGGAAGTGTTCCGCGCCATGCTCACCGCGATGGAGCGCGACCAGTTCAACGAGAAGAAGTCCAACCGCCTGCGCGATTACATCCTGAGCGACCAGGCGCTGCTCGTGGAATTGATCGGTTCCGCCGACCTCGACGTGATCAAAGACCTCACGCGCGCGCTGCAACTCTCGCCCGTCTTCGACGACATGGACAAGCGCTCCCTGCTCGCGCGCATCGTGAAGAGCTACCCGGCGATTCAGTCGCTCATTACCGGCGAGCAGACGCGGCAGGACGTGACCTTTGTCGTCTCGTGGGCCAGCCTCGAACGCCGCAAGGACGAGTACGCCGAGATCGTGCAGAAGAAAATTCCCGCGAACTCGAAGGAGATCGCCATCGCCCGCAGCTACGGCGACCTGCGCGAGAACCACGAATACAAGGCCGCGAAGGAGATGCAGAAAATCCTCATGCGCCAGAAGTCGGAACACGAGGAGCAGATCGCCCGCGCGCGCGGCTCCGATCTTTCCAATCCCCGCACCGATGTCGTGAGCATCGGCACGCAGGTGCGCGTGACCGACCTCGGTTCCAAGGCCAGCGAGCAATACGTGATTCTCGGCGCGTGGGATTCCGACCCGGAGCGCAACGTCATCAGCTACCTCACCCCCGTCGCGCAGGGCTTGCTGAACAAGAAGGTTGGCGACGAAGCCGAACTCGACACCGAAGGCGGCAAACGCCGCTGCCGCATCGAGTCCATTGATCAGGCACCGGCGGAATTCGTCCCCGCCCCGGCGGCGGAAGCGGTGACGGCTTAATCCATCTCGAACTCAACCACGGCGGACAGAAGTGTCCGCCGTTTTTGTTTTTGGTCAGAGCAAGATGGTGTGATGGCTGCGCTGCCAAACCTGAAAGGATTGAATCATCCAGCCCAATGTTGCCGAGTCCGCGAGGCTACCTTGGGTTCACGTGCCCAAATGTTTTCCCAACCCCGCAAGGGTTGCATCAAGGCCGTGTTCGCATGTTCGGTGATTCAACCCTTGCAGGGTTGTTGACTCATCAAACTACTTACCCAGCGTAGCGTCTCGGCGACGCAACGCTGGGCTGGATTATCCGAATCCTTTCAGGATTCAAAAAGACTCAGCCATCGTGCGCTTCGTAACGATCCGTTGTCGGACGTGTGAACTTCCCGTAACGTGCCGCCGTTCCCAAACAACCTGAGCTATGCGAATTCTTTTCGTCCTCGTCCTCGGCCTTGCCCTTGGCGGCGGTGTTTTCCAAGTCCGCGCGGGCGTCATCATCAACGAATTTCTCGCCGAGAACGACGGCGGACTGGTGGATGAAAACGGTGACTCGCCCGACTGGGTTGAGCTGTTCAACAACTCGGCTTCGCCCGTGAATCTTGCGGGCTGGCGTCTCACCGACACGCCGACGAATCTCGCGAAATGGTTTTTCCCCGCGACGAACCTGGCGGCCAACGGCCACCTCGTCGTGTTCGCCTCCGGCAAGGATCGCGCGACGAACGGCGCTCCGCTCCACACGAGCTTTCAGATCAACAACGGCGGCGGCTACCTCGCGCTCGTGGATTCGAACGGCGTCGTCGCCAGCGAATTCAACTATCCAAGCCAGCACCGCAACGTGTCGTTTGGCGCGGGGCGGCAGGCCTCCACCAGCACGCTGCTGGCGACGGGCGCGCTGGCGCGCTTCTTCGTGCCGTCGAACAGCGCGTTCGGCTCCGCGTGGACGAGCAACAGCTTCAACGACGCCGCCTGGGTCGTGGAGGCGACACCGCTGGGTTTCAACGCCGGCTTCTCGACCGGCGCGGTCCTGCTCTCCGTGGACTTCAACGAGCGCGTGACCAACGAACCCGCGTTCACACTGGCGGGCTTCCAGTCCTTCGTCCTGAACTCGAACGTCTCCGTGACCGCGATTCAAACCCAGGCCACGACCCGCGTGTTCGGCGCGCTCACGGTCACGGTGTCGAACACCGCGCCGCTCGGCTACGACGACCGCCACCGCCTCACGCCGCTCAACAGCGGCACGTTCACGGACTCGCTGCTCCTCCGCGATTTCATCTTTTCGCGCGAGGCCACCAGCACGGGCGGGCTGGATGTGGCGGTCTCCGGTCTGGCGAGCAACGCGCCGTTCCAGATCACGGTGTGGGCCTTCGACAGCAGCAGCTCCGGCGGACGCTGCGCGAACTGGTTCGCCAACGGCTTGCTGGTCAAGGACAAGCACCGCTTCAACGGCTCCACCGCCCCCGCGTCGAACAACGACTACAAGTTCACCTTTAGCGCCACCAGCGACGCGCTCGGCCGGGTGCTGCTCTCGGGCCGGCGCGATCCGACCAGCACCAACACCGCGGGTGTCGCCGACTTGGGTGTCTTTCTGAACGCTTTTCAGATCAACGAATTGCTGCCCGGCTCGGCCACCAACCTCCTGGGCACGCTGATGCTGAGCAACAACGCCTCGGCCTACGTGCGCGTGCCCTTCACCGTGGCCGATCCCGGCGTGGTGAATGAACTCACGCTGTGGGTTCGTTACGACGACGGCTTCATCGCGCACGTCAACGGCCAGCCCGCCGTCTCGCGCCTCGCGCCCGGCTCGCCCGCGTTCGACTCCACCGCCACCGGCCCGCACTCCGGCGCGTCGAGCGAGGACATCAGCTTCATCCCGCCGCCCGGAATGCTCGTGGCCGGAGCCAACACGCTGGCCATCCAGGCGCTGAACGTCACGAAAGATGATTCCGATCTGCTGCTCGATCCGCAGTTGATCGCCAGCGAGGTCGTCCAGTTGCCCGGTCGCTTCTTCGCTCCGCCCACGCCTGGCTCGGTCAACACCACCGGCGCGCTCGGCGTGGTGGCGGACACCAAGTTCAGCGCGGACCGCGGCTTCTACGACACGAACTTCTCGCTCTCGATCACCACGGCCACAGCGGGCGCGAGCATTTACTTCACGACGAACGGCGCTGCGCCCACGGCGGCGGGCGGCACGCTTTTCACCGCGCCCATTTCCATCACCGGCAACACTTTCATCCGCGCGCAGGCGTTTCTCGCGGGCTGGATTCCCAGCGGCATTGACACGCACAGCTACCTCTACCTGCGCGACGTGTTGCGTCAGTCGAACAACATTCCCGGCTACCCGACGAGCTGGCAGGCCGCCTACACCGCCGACTACGCGATGGACTCGAACATCGTGAACCACGTCGTGTACGGCACGACGATCAGCAACGACCTCCGCAGCATCCCGAGCCTCATGCTCGTCACCGAACAGAACGGGCTGTGGAATTCTTCGACCGGCATTTATCCGAACGCGACCAGCACCGGCGTGGCGTGGGAGCGCGCGGCTTCGGCGGAATTGATCGCGGGCGACGGCAGCACGGAGTTTGTCACGACGGCAAAGATTGAAATGCACGGCAACGCCAGCCGCGACAATGCGCGCACGCCCAAGCATTCCATGCGGCTCAACTTCAACAGCGACTACGGCCCGACCAAGCTCGACTACAACTGGTTCGGCGGCGGCGTGAAATCACACGACGCGATCATCCTGCGCTCGGCGGGCTTCGTGGACGGCTGGGCCGGACGCTACGCGGACAACGGCCTCTACATCAGTAGCGAGACCGGCGAGCAGTTCCGTGGCTTGCGCTATCGTCCCGAGAACACGCTCTACCTGCGCGACGTGTGGGTGAAGGAATCCTTCCGCGACATGGGCTGGATCACGAGCCGCAGCGCGGTCACGCATCTTTATCTCAACGGTCTGTATTGGGGCCTCTACTTTCCTTCGGAACGCTACGGCGCACACTACTTCAGCCAGCATCTCGGCGGCGACGAGGGCGCGTGGGACGTGGTGGTGGGCGAGGACAACAACGGCCCGACCGTGCTCGTGGACGGCTCGCTCACGGACTGGAACGCCGTGCTCGCGCTCGCCGCCGCGCCCATCACGAGCGAGTCCGCCTACGCCGCGATCACCAACGCGGTCGAGATCGACAACCTCATTGACTACATGATGCTCCACATCGTGGCCGAGTCCGAAGACTGGCCGCGCCACAACTGGTACGGCGCGCACCGTCGCGCGACCAACGGCGTGGCGGGCACAAAATTTATCTTCGCCGTGTGGGATCAAGAGCTGGTGCTCGACCGGCTCGTGCGCCGCAACCGCATTGACGCCGGCAACAACGGCGGCGGCGCGGGCGAGCAATACAGCCCCGCGCGCCTTTACTTCCAATGCCGTAACTGGCCGGAGTTCCGCCTGCGCTTCGCCGACCGCGTTCACAAACATCTCTTCAACGGCGGCGCGCTCACGCCCGCCGCGAACGCCGCACGCCTGCTCGCCGCGTCCACGGGCCTGACCAACGCCCTCGTCGGCGAGTCCGCGCGCTGGGGTGATGCGCGCAAGATCGGCGTACCCGCCGGACAGATTGGCACGAGCAACACCTTCACGCGCAACGAATGGTGGCGGCCGGAACTGGACAAGACGCTGACGAATTTTTTCCAGAAGCTCACGGCGGACAACGTGGCGCGCTTCCAAGTCGGCAATTTGTATCCGCTCGTCGGCGCGCCGGTGTTCAGCCAGTTCGGCGGCGCGGTGAGCAACGGCTTTGCGCTGACGCTCACGCACACGAACACGGCGGGGACGATCTACTTCACCACCGACCAGAGCGACCCGCGCACCTACGGCAGCGGCGCGGTCGCAGGCGGCGCAACGGCTTACGCCACGCCGATTCCGATCAACGCGCCCACGCTCGTCCGTGCGCGGGTGCTGAACGGCGGCGTGTGGAGCGCGCTGGCCGAGGCGGTGTTTTATCCGCCGCAGGATTTCTCGAAGCTCGCGCTCACCGAGGTCATGTACAACCCGCCGCAGATTGGTCTGATTGATGGCGATGAGTTCGAGTTCATCGAGTTGAAGAACACGGGGACGAACGCGCTGAACTTGTCAGGGCTGAACTTCAGCGGCATCAGCTTCACCTTCGATAACGGCACGACGCTCGCGCCCGGCGCGTTCGTGGTGCTGGTGCGGAACGCGGCAACCTTCGCGTTCAAGTATCCGAGCGTGACGATCAACGGGACTTACACCGGCTCGTTGAATAACGCGGGTGAAAACATCGCGCTGCTGCACGCGCTCGGCGGGACGATTTTCTCCGTGACCTACGACGACGTCGCGCCGTGGCCCGTGACCCCGGACGGCTGGGGATTTTCGTTGGTTAATTCCAGCCTCTTGCCAGCGCCTGATGATGGCAATGTCTGGCGGGCAAGCACCCTGGCGGGCGGTTCGCCGGGAGCAGATGATCCGACACCACCGAGGATCTCGGTTCACATCAACGAACTGCTCACGCACACGGATTTCCCCGCTGTAGATCGCATCGAACTGTTCAATCCCAGCGGGGTAACCAACGTGAACCTCGGCGGCTGGTTCCTCACGGACGATCCCGGCGTGCCCATGAAATATCGCATCGCAGACGGCACCGTGATTCTCGCGGGCGGATATCTGTCCTTCGATGAAGCACAGTTCAACGCAACGCCGGGAACGAACGGCAGCTTCTCGCTCAGTTCCTCCGGCGAGCAGGTCTATTTGTTTGCGGGCGACGCGAACACCAACCTCACCGGCTACTCGCACGGCGTCGTCTTCGGCGCGGCGGCGAACGGCGTTTCGTTCGGCCGCCATGTCAACAGCGCGGGCGATAAAAATTACCCGGCGCAGATTTCGCAGACCTTCAACGCCTTCAACTCCGGCCCGCGCGTCGGGCCGCTGGTCATCAACGAGATTCACTACAACCCCGTGACGGCGGGCAACGCCTTCGTGGAGTTAAAAAACATTTCCGCGACGAACGTGCCGCTCTACCACGCGCTGTTCCCCACGAACACCTGGCACGTCGAAGGGATTGGCTTCGCGTTTCCGCCGACGAACTTCTCCGTGCCGCCCGGCGGACTCGTGCTGATCGTGGCGAGCAACATTGCGAACTTCATTGCGAACAATGCGGTGCCGGCGGGCGTGCCGGTCTTCAGCTACGCCGGACTCGGCGCGTTGCAGAACAGCGGCGAGCGGCTCTCGCTCACGCGTGCGGACACGCCGGACACGAACGGCACGCCCTACATCGTGGTGGACTCGGTGCGTTACAACGACCGCCTGCCGTGGCCGCCCGCCGCCGACGGCAGCGGCCCGTCGCTCCAGCGTAAGTTCGCGAACCAGTATGGCGACGAACCGCTCAACTGGCATGCCGCCGCCGCGACTCCGGGCCGCGAGAATGCCGACATAGACACGGATGGCGATGGAATGCCCGACGCGTGGGAGACGGCAAACGGCACGCAAGTCAGCACGCCCGACGCCGCCGATGACTACGACGATGACGGTTTCACGAACTACCAGGAGTATCTCGCCGGCACGCACCCGAACGATCCGTTGAGCCGATTGCGCGTGGAGAGTGTGAGCCTCGTGGGCGGCAGCGTGGACTTCCAATTCACCGCCGCGTCGAACCGCACCTTCACCGTGCAGTTCAAGGACGCGCTCGACGCGCCAACGTGGACGCTGCTGACGAACATCACCGCCGCGCCGCAGACGCGGGTGATCACCATCAGCACCGCGCCGACAAACAGCGCGCGCTTCTACCGGCTGGCGGTGCCGTGAGGCTCGGAGCGCGGACCGCCGAGTCCGCGCGATCCAATTCCGGCAGAGCGCGCACGCCCGCAACACGAACTCGCGGACTCAGCGGTCCGCGCTCCTATGATTACGGCACCAGCCGCACGCGGTAGAAGCGGTAGGGCTGCGCGTTGGTTTCGCTGAACGGCCAGGGATTCGCGCCGCCGACGTTGGTCAGCACCGGCGTCCAGGCGAGCAAATCTTCCGAGGCCTCGACGACGAAGGTGTTGCCCGCGCCCGCCGCAAACGTGAAACGATAGACGCCGTTGCTGCGCGTCTGCCCCGCCATGCGGAACGGCTCCAACTTGACCGTGCCTGCCGCGAAGAGCGCGGCCAGCGCCTCGCCATTCGTGCCGGTGACGAGCCGCGGCCACGGCGCATTCCCAAATCCCGCGAAGCTGTTCACCGTGCCGGTGGACGGCGCGGTGTCGAAAACAAATGCGCCCAGCGCGGTGTCGCCGGACGCGAAGGTGGTGAGCGCGGGCAACGTGAGCGAGACGCCGAGCGCGCCGCTGGCGAGCTGGTTGGTGTCGAGCGCGAGCGTCGCGCCCGCCGGGAGGTTCGTGACGCGCGGGCGCGAGAGCACGGCGGGATCGAAGAGCAGCGAGAAGCCGACGGCGTTTTCGTTGCCGAGACTTTGCAGCCGCACCGGCACGCGCACGAACGCGCCGGACAGCCCGCACACCGGGTCAATGAAGACGGCGCGCGGGTTGTCGAGCACGATGAGATTTCCGGGCGCGCTGGTCACGGCCCCGTACACGTTGGTGATGACGACGGTGAACAGGCCGGCGTCGGCGAACTGAATTTTTCCCAGCCGCAGCACGGCGGTGTTCGCGCCGAGCACGTAGTCGCTGTCGGAAAGATTGGTGCCCTGATGCCGCCATTGATAGGCGAGCGCGGGCGAGCCGGTGGCGGTGACGCGGAACGTGACCACGCCGCCGGCAGGCGCGTTGGTGCTGCCGGGCTGGCTGGTGATGGTCGGCGGCAGCGGCCCGGACCACGCGAGCTTCACCACGCCGGTCGCGCCGGGCGGACCGGCCACGGCGAGGCGATAGAGCGTGCCGGCCACGGCGTTGAAGCTGACGCGCGCGGCAAAGTTGCCGCCGGAGTCATGGTCGGAAGCAATGGCCGTGAGCGCGTTGACCGCTGCGCCGGTGTAAATTCCGAGCACCGTGTCGAAGCTGCTGCCACCGGTGTCGAAGGTGAACGGGCCATTCGTCGGCGCGGTCCAGAAATACCAAATCGATCCCGCGCTCCCCACGGCGGCGTGATTCGGCTCGCCGGTCTGCCGCGTTGCGCCGCGCGTGCTGCCGCTGGTCTGGCCCACGAGACCGGTGAGCACGACGGCGTTGGCGAAGGCGTCGTTGAACGCGGGCTTGAGCTGCAACTGGATGTCGCCGGTCGCGCCGCCGTAGCCGTCCACCGCGATGCG